>JALYGH010000026.1 GCA_030777205.1 Chloroflexota bacterium | reverse complement strand
GGCCGGGGCCGCGCGAACGGGCTCGCCCGCCGATGCCGGGGGCGCCGCGACGGCCACCGCCACCGGCACGAGCGTCGGCGGCAGCGGGGTTGGTGCCGCCGCGGTCTGGGCACCGGACGTATCGCCGACCCAGCCCTCGATCGGGCGTTGGTTGGGCGCCGCGGGCGCCCGGTCGCCCTTCCCGGCCAGGATGAGGACCGCGACACCGGCAAGCAGCATGAAGAACATCAGCGCCGCCAAGGCGGTCTCGTTCGGCTGCCGAGCGGGCAGCGGCGGGCGGGCCACGGCGGCTGCCGCCCTGACGCGGATGGCGACGGCCACTGGTCTCCCTCCTCGCATCGGTATGCACCACGCTGTCCGGTAGGGGGGAGCGCAATCGCGTCCCGCCCACTCCCAATACGCACGCGCCGTTCCACGCCGCGGGTGGGTGCTCCGTCATGATGGTGCGGATCGGGCAGACGTAGACCGCCGGTCGCCGACCCACCGGTCTGCTGCCGTGTTGCGCGACCTGGCCGACCTACGCCCCGTGGCCGGCACTAACACGACAGGCCGCGCACGGGCTCAGGCAATTCTGCCGACGCCGCCGGCGCGCACGCGATCCGATCGCCAGGTGATCACGAGCCGAGGCCCCACACCCCCACACGGTACCCGGCGGCGCCGCCCGACCGCGGTCGTCACCGCCCGGCGATCCAGCACGCCAGGTACGGCTCGGGGCCCTCGAGGTGGAGCTCCGTCGCCATTCCCCAGCCTTGCAACAGGTACTCGTAGCGACGCAGATGGCGCCTGCGACGGGACGAGCCGAATACGGCCGGGCCGGGCAGGCGCCAGTGGACGTGGACGCGGCCATCGGGCTGCGCCCGTGTGACGAAGCCGCCGAGGATCGGCACCGGATGCGTCTCTCCCTGGTCGTACAGGAAGTAGGCTACCTGGCTGGCGAGGTCCAGATCCCAACTCGCCGCCTTTTCCTCGGGAACGGGCACACGACGCGGTGCGGACGACGGATCGTGTGCGTGCACGCTAGCCTCCCGTTCTGGCCAGTGCGCCGGCGGCGGGCAAGATCAACCCGCGTGCGCGCCCGCATCTCCACACACTGAGAGTGACCGACCCCGAAGAGACTCGGTCAGCTACCCACAATGATAGAGCGAAGTCGGTCGCCAGCGCAGACGCCCGCCCATAGCGAGTATGCCCGCCAGGACCGCGAGGAGTCCCGCGAGTCACCGAGAGCCAGAGTTGCCGAGGAGAAGTTGACCGAGCCACCGGCGCCAGCGTGGCAAGCGGCGACTCGGACGCGGCACGACCGCGGGAGCAGGCGTAACTACCGGGCCCGGGGGTGTAGGCGCGTCCTGCCGCTCCGGCGGCAAGGCACGTGCCTCGGCAGCTTGCAGCAGACCGGACAGCTCCTGCACCTCCCGCGTCCGCGCCTCGAGCTGCGCGGTGAGGGTGCCGATCGTCTCGCGCTGCGTCGCGATCAGCCGCTCCAGCCCGTCCACCGCGTGGGCGAGGTCCGCCACGGCCTGGGCGATGCCGGCATCGGGCGGTGGCACTGCCGGCCGCAGGGCGGCGACATCGCGGGTCGCGCCCTCGGCATGCGGGACCTGGGCCACGTCGGCCGACCGTCCATCGCCCGCAGCCGATCCGCGCCCCGCCGCGGCGATGATGCAGGCATCTTCGAGCGAGACGCGGAATGTGCGGTCCTGTTCGTCCGAACCTAGCAGCCCGGCCGGGATCCGACGACGGACCGTGCGTTCGGAGTTGTCACGGCGTGCCGCGGCCTGGTTAGCGGACATAGCGTCTATCAGCATACGCGATGGAACGTAGGCGGCGACAGCACCGCGTCCGCCCGGATCGGGCGGACATCGTTCCCGCAAGAGGTCCGTGCACCCCGACCGTCCCTCAACCTCCTGCAAACCGCGGCGCCGTAGAGTTCGGGCGGACGTGTCGCCGGGGACGGACAATGGCGTCCTCCCCGCGGCAGTTCAACGTGAGCTGGAGCCGTCTTGGTTTGGCGCTCCGGCCTGATCCTCGGGGCTGCTCGGGAGAGCCGACGCCGCGGCTAACCGGACAGCACGTCGCGCAGGCCGGCCCACTCGGCGGCGGAGAGCTCGAGCCCGGCCCGCGCAGCCGTGCCGACGGGGTCGCGCCGCAGCTCGGCCCGGAACCGGCCGTCGTGGGTCACGCGATTGATGACCTCCACGAGCATCACGCCTCGGTCGCGGTCGACATCTACATCGTTGTATCTATCTGCCATCGGCCCAATCCTCCCGCGACAAGCGTAGCGCCTCCCCGTTTCCGGCCGGTGTCGGTCCCGTCGAGATCCGGTGCAGGTCGGCGATCGCGCACCCCCCGCTCGGCCGGGAGCCGCGTCCCGTTCGCCGGCTCGACCTCGGTCCGCGTCGGCCGAGCGGCTACACTTCGGCGGCGTCCGCGGCCCGGCCGTGGGCGGCGGACCACGCTGGAGGACGCGGACGATGGCGAACGGGACGGGAAGGCTCGAGCTCGGCGTGCTGCTGCGCCAGGGCGAGCTGCGCGACGGGTCGAATCGGGTGATCGGCTGGGGCGAGCTGCGCGACATGGCCCAGGCGGCCGAGGGCGTCGGCATCGACACGCTCTGGATCGCCGACCACCTGCTCTTCCGCAACGCCGGCTCGGTCGTCATGGACGAGGGCGAGACGCGCGGGGTATGGGAGGCGTTCAGCCTGCTGAGCGCCCTGGCCGAGGCGACCGAGCGCTCGACCCTCGGGCCGTTCGTCGCCTGCAACAGCTTCCGCAACCCGGCCCTGCTCGCCAAGATCGTCGACACCCTGGACGAGATCAGCGGCGGCCGCGTCCTGCTCGGGCTGGGCGCCGGCTGGCACGAGCCGGAGTACACCGCGTTCGGCTACCCGTTCGACCACCTGGCCAGCCGCTTCGACGAGGCGCTCCAGGTCCTCGTCCCGCTGCTGAAGGGCGAAGAGGTCACCTTCGCGGGCGACTACTACCAGGTCAAGGACTGCGTGCTGCGGCCGAGCGGACCGCGGCCGGGCGGCCCGCCGATCTGGATCGGGGCCAGCCGGCCGCGGATGCTGCGGCTCGTCGCCCGCTACGCGGATGCGTACAACTCGGTCTGGCACGCCAGCCCGTCGGAGCTGGCCAGGCCGTTCGCCAACCTCGGAGCGGCCTGCCGCGAGGTCGGCCGCGACCCGGCCACGATCCGCCGGACGGCCGGCGCGAACGTCATCGTACCCGCTATGGACGACGCATCCGGGCCGCCGACCGCGCTGCGCGGCTCGGTCGAGGAGGTCGCCCGGGCGATCTACGCCTTCAAGACCGAGGCCGGCGTCACCCACTTGACGTTCATCATGGACCCCTGGACCACCGAGGCGATCGAGTCGTTCGGCCGGGTCGTCGAAGCCGTCCGGGCCCTCGAAGGATGAAGCGAACTGGCGGGGCCGTACACGCCAGCCGGACGACCACGCGCCCCTGCCCTCTGAGCCCACCCGGGCGCGGGAGCTCGCGGCAGAACTGACGCAACCTCGGACAGAGGCGGTCCGGCCGTCAACTGCTGTGGAGGATGTTCAGGACGTCGCCATCCTGAACGATGTACCCCTTGCCCTCCGAGCGGAGCTGGCCCCGCTTGCGCGCCTCGGCGTACGTCTTGGCGTCCAGGAGCTGATCCCAGCGGATGACCTCGGCGCGGATGAACCCGCGCGCGAGATCGGTGTGGATCGCGCCGGCCGCGTCGACCGCCGAGCTGCCGGCCGGGATCGTCCAGGCACGGCACTCGTCCGCGCCGACGGTGAAGAAGGAGATCAGGCGGGCGAGCTTGTACGAGAGCTGGATGACCCGCGCCAGCCCCGACTCCGCGATGCCGAGCGCCTCCATGAACTCGGCCGCCTCGTCGAGCGGCAGGTCGGCCAGCTCCATCTCGAGCTTCCCGGCCAGGCTCGTCACGTCGGTCGCCGGGCCAATCGTCGCCTTGATCTTCTCGGCCAGGACATCCGCTTCGGCACCCGGCTCGTTGACGTTGACGAGGATCAGCAGCGGCTTGAGAGTCAGGAAGCCGTAGCCACGCAGCGACCGCTCCTCGGCCGCGTCCAGCCCCAGCTCGCGCAAGGGCGTCTCGGCTTCGAGGGCCGCGTTCAGCCGCTCGAACAGCTCGAACTCCCGCTCGCGGAGCTGCCGCTCGGCCGGCGCGCCCTTGGCGAGCTGCACCTCCTTGCGCAGCCGCTCGAGCCGCCTGGTGACGACGTCCATGTCGGCGAGCATCAGCTCCAGACGGATCGCCTCGACGTCATCCAGGGGGGTCGGATCGGTTCCCTGGGTCGCGGCGCTCCCGAACGCCCGCACGACGTGGAGCAGCATGTCGGTGTTGCGCAGGTGGGCCAGCAGCGCGCCGGCGCTGTCCTTGCCGGCCCCACGCACGATGCCGGCCACGTCGACGTACTGGACCTCGGCCGGGGTGAACTTCTTCGGCTCGAACAGGGGGGCGAGGGCATTGAGGCGCGGGTCCGGGACCTTGACCACGGCGATGTTCGGCTCGGCGCTCGGCGCCGAATAGCCGCCGACCTCGGCGCGGGCCCGCGCCAGCGCGTTGAAGACCGTAGTCTTGCCCGCGCCCGGCAGCCCCATGATCCCGATCTGCACGCTCGATCCTCCGTATGGCCGATTCCCTACCGGTTGCCTCGAGTTAACCGTACACGATGGGAACCGTCCCCCTGCCCTCGAGCCTGCGGGCTTCCTATCGCTTCGTTCGCTTGCTGCGTCGTGCCGACCAGGGAGTCATCGGGTGAGGCGGCCCTCGCCGACGTCCTCGCCGCGTCGCAGCGTCTGCCGACTCTCATGGCGGGCGACGTCGCGTCGATGCCTCCCACGGTGGACGTGACGGGCATGCGCCGCGCCTTGGTTCGCCCGGGGATCCTCTGGTATCCTCGGACCCGCCGCGCGCCCGAGCCAGATCGCGCGCGTCACGCCGGCCGGCCCGCCGCTCGCGCCGAGCCGCGGTGCCCGGAGTTGCCTCGTGCCCTCGCCGATCAGCAACCTTTCGATCAGCGCCTTCTTCCCCGCCTACAACGACGCCGGTACGATCGCCAGCATGGTCGTCACCGCCGATCGGACGCTCCGCGGGATCACCGACGACTACGAGGTGATCGTCGTCAACGACGGCAGCCCGGATCATACCGGCGAGGTGTTGGCCGACCTGCAGAAGCGGTACCCGAACCTGCGCGTCGTCACCCACCCGAAGAACCGCGGCTACGGCGGAGCCCTCCGCAGCGGGTTCGCCAACGCGTCGAAGGATCTCGTCTGCTACACGGATGGGGACGCGCAGTACGACCCGCGCGAATTCAAGCTGCTGGCCGACCGCCTCACCGACGACGTCGACGTGGTCCAGGGGTACAAGATCCAGCGCCACGACCCGCTCGAGCGGATCATCATCGGCAAGCTGTACCACACGATCGTGCGGACGATGTTCGGCTTGTCGATTCGGGACGTCGACTGCGATTTCCGGTTGATCCGCCGCAAGGTGTTCGACGACGTGACGCTGACCCAGGACAGCGGCGTCATCTGCGTCGAGATGATGACCAAGATCACCCAGGCCGGCTTCAGGATCGCCGAGGTCCCGGTCCACCATTACCACCGGGCCTACGGAAAATCCCAGTTCTTCAACTTTCGACGGGTCGGCCGGGTCGGGGTGGACCTGCTGAAGCTCTGGGTCCAGCTCGTGGTGCTGCGGGGGCTCACGGGGCAGCGCGCCCCGCGCCCGGTCCGGGGGAGCTAGGCATGCCATACCGCGTCGGGCGGTTCTACGAGGGCAAGCGGGTCATGGTGACCGGGGGGCTCGGCTTCATCGGCTCGAACCTGGCGCGCGCGCTGATCGATCTCGGGGCCGACGTGCTACTGGTCGACTCGATGGTGCCCGAGACCGGCGCGAACCTGGCCAACATCCGCGGCATCGAGGACCGGGTGTCGACCCGCACGGTGGACGTGCGCGACGCGCTGGCCATGGAGCGCCTGGTTGGCGATCAGGACTTGATCTTCAACCTGGCCGGGCAGGTCAGCCACCTGGACAGCATGAAGGACCCGTTCACCGACCTCGACATCAACTGTCGCGCGCAGCTCTCGCTGCTCGAGGCGTGCCGCCATCACAACCCGACCGTCAAGATCGTGTTCGCCAGCACGCGCCAGATCTACGGCAAGCCCGACTACCTGCCGGTCGACGAGCGGCACCTGCTCCACCCGACCGACGTGAACGGCATCAACAAGATGGCCGGCGAGTGGTACCACGTCCTCTACAACAACGTGTACGGCGTGCGGGCCTGCTCGCTGCGGCTGACCAACACCTACGGCCCGCGGATGCTGGTCAAGAACAATCGCCAGACGTTCATCGGCTGGTTCGTCAAGCAGATCGTCGATTGCGAGGAGATTCAGCTCTTCGGCGATGGCTCGCAGCTCCGCGACCTGACCTACGTCGACGACGTTTGCGACGCCTTCCTGCGGGCCGGCGCGATGGACGCGGCGAACGGCCAGGTGTTCAACCTCGGCGGCCCGGAGCCGATCAGTCTGCGGGCGCTCTGCGAGCTGCTGATCGAGGTGGCTGGCCGCGGCAGCTACCGCCTGGTGCCGTTCCCCGAAGAGAAGCGGGCGATCGACATCGGCAGCTTCTACGCCGACTACAACAAGATCAGCCGCGCGCTCGGCTGGCAGCCGATGACGGAGCTCCGCGACGGCCTGGAGCGGACGATCCGGTTCTACATGGAGCATCGCAACGCGTACTGGGGCGCGCCCGTCGAAGCGGTGGCGGCCCGATGAGCGCGAGGACGGCGGCCGAGCGCATCCCGGTCTTCGATCTGAACGCGCAGTACGCGGCGCTCAAGCCGGAGCTGGACGAGGCGGTCGCGCGGGTGCTGGCGAGCGGCTGGTTCATTCAGGGGCAGGAGCACGCCGCCTTCGAGCGCGAGTTCGCCGAGTACTCCGAGGTCGCCCACGGCGTCGGCGTCGCGAGCGGGACCGACGCGATCCGCATCGCGCTCCAGGCGCTCGGCGTCGAGCGGGGCGACGAGGTGATCACCGTCGCCAACGCCGGCATGCCGCCGATCGTGGCAGTGCGCGAAGTCGGAGCGACGCCGGTCTTCGTCGACGTCGACCCCCGGACCCGCAACCTCGATCCGGCGCGACTCGTCGCGGCGATCACGCCGAAGACGCGCGCCGTCCTGGCCGTGCACTTGTTCGGCCACCCGGCCGACGTCGACGCGATCCTCGACGTGGTGCGCCCGCGCGGCATCAAGCTCGTCGAGGACTGCGCCCAGGCCCACGGAGCCCGCTACCGGGGCCGCCGGGTCGGCAGCCTCGGCGACGCGGCGGCGTTCAGCTTCTACCCGACGAAGAACCTCGGCGCGTACGGCGACGGCGGCTTCGTCGCCACCAACGACCCGGACGTGGCCGACCGCGCCCGCCTGCTGCGCGGGTACGGCTGGCGGCAGCGCTACCTGAGCGAGTCGCACGGGATCAACTCGCGGCTTGACGAGCTCCAAGCGGCTGTCCTGCGGGTGAAGCTCCGCCACCTCGACGCCGCCAACGAGGAGCGCCAGCGGCGGGCCCGCCTCTACGACGAAGCGCTGCGCGGCGTGGCGACGCCCGTCGAGCAGCCGTGGGCCGAGGCGGTCTACCACCTGTACGTGATCGAGTCCGAGCGCCGCGACGCGCTGAAGGCGGCGCTGAACGATGCGAGTATCGCGACGGACGTGCATTACCCGCTGCCGAGCCACCTCCAGCCGGCCACCGCCGATCTCGGCTACGCGGTGGGCTCGCTGCCCGAGACGGAGCGGCTGGCCGCGCAGGTGCTGTCGCTGCCGATGTACCCGGAGCTGCCGATCAAGCACGTCGAGCGGGTCGCCGGGCACGTCGGCCGAATCGCTCGGGAGCTGGCCGGCAAGCCACGCTGATGGCGGGCACCGGGGCGTCGCTCGCGCGCAGTCGCGCAGCCTAGAAGCGGGGGCGAGGAGAGCTTGGAGCGCGAGCAGTACGACGTCATGTTTGCCCAGGAGGAGCGGCACTGGTGGTACGTCGGGATGCGGCGCATCTCGGCGGCCTTGCTGGACCGCTTCGGGCCGCGGACCGAGCAGCCCGGCCCGCTCCAGATACTCGACGCCGGCTGTGGGTCCGGTGGCACGACCCGGTTCCTCGCATCGCGCGGCACCGTCACCGGGATCGACCTGGCGCCGGAGGCGCTCGCCTTGGCGTCGCGGCGCGGGCTGACCCGGCTGGCGCGGGCTTCGGTCGGGCGGCTCCCGTTCCGGTCGGCCAGCTTCGACGTCGTGACGAGCTTCGACGTCCTCTATCACCTGAACGTGAACGACGACCGCGCGGCGCTCGCAGAGCTCCACCGCGTGCTCCGGCCGGGTGGCGTGCTGCTCATCCGCCTGCCGGCGCACGACTGGATTCGTGGGGCGCACGACGACGCGGTCCACACGCGCCATCGCTACACGCGCGACGAGCTGACCGGAAAGCTCGACGCCGTGGGCTTCCAGCTGGAGCACGCGACGTACGCCAACTCGATCCTGTTCCCGATCGCGCCGATCAAGCGCTACCTGGAGCACCGCAACGGCACGCAGGAGGCGACCGACCTCCGGCGACCGCCGGCGCCGCTGAATCGGCTGCTCACCGACCTCCTCAGCCTGGAGGCGATCCCCGCGCGCGGCATCGGGCTACCGTGGGGGCTGTCCGTCTTCGCCGTCGCCAGGCGTGTCCATCCGGAGGAAGACGGGGAGCGCGTCACCCAGATTGTGGACCAGCTCGCCGGGGTCGGCCGATGAGCCGGTGGCGGCTGGCCGACCGGCAAGCCGTGCCCCTGCGGCAGAGCCGATCGCGTCGACGGAGCCCATCGTGGCGATGACCGCCGCGGTTGCGCGCCCCGATACGCCGGAGGCTCGGGCCGCGATCCCGCACAGGCACGCCCCGCGGCCCGACATCGGCCGGCTGGCGCGCGAGCTGCCCGGTGTGGCGGTCCTCGCCCTCTGCTCGCTCGTCCTCTTCCGCGACGGGCTGTTCGCCGGGCGGATCTTCTACGAGCGCGACACGTTCCTGTTCTACGGCCCGATCGGACGCTGGGTGGCCGAGCAGCTTCACGCCGGGAACCTGCCGCTCTGGATCCCACTCATCTTCGGCGGCTACCCGGTCTTCGCCGACGGCGAGCCGGGCCTGCTCTACCCGCTGAACCTGCTCCTGCTGCCGATCCTGCCCCCCGCGGCGAGCATGACGGTCATGCGAGCGCTCCACCTCTTCCTGGCCGGGACGTTCATGCTGGCCTTCCTGCGCGTCCACGGCGTCGGCCGGTGGGGGGCGCTCGTCGGCGGCCTGGTGTTCGGCTACGGCAGCTTCTTCATCGCGCAGATTCAGCACGAGAACGTCGTCCGCAGTGCCACCTGGCTCCCGCTGATCCTGCTGCTGATCGAGCTCGGGCTCCGGCGCGGCGGCTGGCGGCGACAGCAGTACCTGGTGCTGGCCGGGCTGGCGCTCGGCATCGCCGCGCTCGGCGTCCACGTCCAGCCGGTCGCGATGACGCTCGTGGCGCTCGGGCTGTACACGACCTACCGCCTGCTGGTCGGGCCGGTCGCCACTCGGCTCGCGGAGCGCCTGGTGCTCCTGGCCTGGGCGCCCGGGCTGGTGGCCGCGATTGGGCTGGGGATCGCCGCCGTGCAGTGGCTCCCGCTGTTCGAGCTCGGCCGGATGTCGTATCGCGGCCCCGGGCTGGGCTACGACCTGGCGACGACCTGGCCGCTGCGCTGGCAGAACCTGCCGACGGTCATCCTGCCCTACCTGTTCCGCCTCGACGACGGCCGGTACGTCACGCTGTGGCAGCAGTGGGAGACGTTCCTGTACGTCGGGATCTGGCCGCTGGCCCTGGCGGCGGCCGGCGTGCTGCTGGTCCGGCGGCGGATCGTCCCGTTCTTCCTGCTCCTGGCTGCCTTCGGCGTTGTCGTCGGGCTGGCCGAGCAGAGCCCGCTGAACGTCCATCGACTGCTCTGGAGCCTGCCCGGCTTCTCGTCGCTTCGCGCGCCGGGTCGCTACGCCTACCTGATCGTGTTTGGCGTGGCCGCGCTGGCGGCGTTCGGCGTCGACGGCCTGACGCGGCTGCGCCGGCGGTCGTGGCCGGTCGTCGCTCTCGGGCTCCTGGCGACGCTCGGCGGGCTAGCCGCGACGTACCTGATCGTCGGATTGCGCAGCCGGATCGGCGACGATCCGGTCCGTTGGAAGATGCTGATCGACGACTACTACATGACCACGCGCCACGAGCACGAGTGGCTGACCGGTCCCCTCGTCTACCAGCAGCTCGTTGACGGTCTGGAGCTGACCAACCCGAAGACGGCGTTGAGCGTGGCACTCCTGCTGACGGCCGGCCTGCCGATCCTCGGCTGGGCGCTCTGGCCGCGCCGCGCCGGAATCTGGGGCGGGCTCGTCGTCACCGTCGTGGCCGCCGACCTGCTCCTCTTCGGCTACGACTTCCACCCCAGCGCGCCGCGTGCCGAACTGACCGCGCCGGCCCCGGTGACCCGCTTCCTCCAGACGCTCGGCCCCGATGCACGTACCTTCGCCGACTCGGCGCTCAAGTTCCTGGAGCCGAACCGCCTGCTCGACGCCGACGTCCCGACGGTCGCCGGGTACAGCTCGCTCCAGACTCAGCGCCACTTCGAATACATCTCCGGTGTCGACAGCCAGGAGGACGTGCTGCTCGACCTGTGGGGTGTTCGTTATGTCGTGATGGCCGATCCGCCGCCCGACGTGGCGATCGTCGACGGGACGGCCTATCGACCGTTCAGCGCGCTCTTCAATGGCGCCGCCTTCAATCGGACGGGCACGGCGACATTCGCCGTCGAGCCGACGCCGACGGTCGAGCTGCGAGTCCTGGCGACGCTGATCGACGGCGTCGAGATCGAGCAGGACAGCCGCGTGGCGGAGATCGTACTCGTCGCCGCCGATGGGACGCGGCGAACCGTGACGCTCCGGGCCGGCGTCGACGTGGCGGAGAACGCCTACGAGCGCGAGGATGTCCGGCCGCACCTTCGGCACGCCCGCGCCCAGGTTGGCGGCACGGTGCGCGACGTCGCCCCGAACGGCCAGCCGATCCAGACGAACGTCTACAAGACGCGGCTGCCCATCGAGCCACTCGACGTCACGAGGGTCGAGGTGCGTCAGGTGTACCCGCTCGGCCAGACGCGCATCTTCGGCATCGGTCTCGTCCGTCCGGATGGCAATGTGCGGTCGGTCTTCAGCACCGACCGCGCGAAGTTCGATCGGATCTACCACGAGGGCGGCATCGGCGTCTTCGAGAACCGGGCGGCGTTCCCCCGAGCGTATCTCGTGCCGGAGGCCGTCGCGCGGCGGGGACGCCACGAGGAGTCGGCCCTGCCACGCCTGGCGGCCCGCCCCTTCGATGCCTACCGCCAGGTGATCTTCGAAGAGGGCCCGTTCGACGGCGTCCCGATCGTCCGCCCCCGCCTGGGCCAGTCGCTCGATCCGAACGCGGCGCCGATCCCCGCTACGGTGACCGACGTATCGACGGATCGGGTCCGGGTCCGGACCCCGGACGGCCCGGGCGGGTTCCTGGTCCTGACCGACCTGTACCATCGCGGCTGGCGTGCTCGGATCGACGGCCGGGAGGCGCCGGTCTACATCGCCAACTTCCTGTTCCGCGGCGTGCACGTGCCACCGGGCGCGCACACGGTCGAGTTCGTCTTCGACCCGCTCTCGCTGCGCGTCGGTCGCGCGGTCAGCTACGCGACGCTGGCGTTCGCGGCGGCAGTGCTGCTGACGCCGTTCCTGGCTCGGCGCCTCCGGCGGCGCTGATTCGGCGGCCCCGAGGGTGCGACGGGCACCCTCAGTCGGTTGCCTACGACATGGCTGGGAGATCGAGCGGGATCGATATGCGGCCCCGGTGTGTCATCCTGAGCCCAGCGAAGACCTGTGGACTTACGCGATACGCTCGCTACGGGACGGGTCAGTCCGCAGATCCTTCGCTTCGCTCAGGATGACACTGGAGCTGGCCCACGGCGCCGCAATGTCAGAACCGCGGTCGGCTCCGCGCGAGTCCTGGCCGCTCTGCTGGCGCGACGGTCTCCGGTCTACAGCTCCACGACCGAGATCAGGTTCGTCGCGGCGTCGCCGACCCAGACGCGGCCATCGGCGCTTCGGGTCATGCCGTGGACCTCGACGCCGGTGATCTGCCACTCCCCGAGCACCGCGCCCGATGTTGGGTCGATGCGGAAGACGTGCCCGTTGTTCGTCTCGGCGACGCAGAGGGTGCCGTCGTCGTCCCAGTAGAGTCCGTGCGAGCGCGGGGCCGGGAAGGTGATCTGGCTGAGCAGCTCGCCGGTCTCGGCGTCGATGTGGTCGATCACCTTCAGGCCGGGGCGGGTGACCCAGAGCGTGCCGCTGACGCCGGGCCCGGCGTTGGGCTTGCCGGCCGCCGCTGTCGGGTGGAGCTCCGGCTTGGCGGGTGGGGGCGGCGGGGGCTGCTCGCCCGGCCCGTACGGCCGCCACTGGAGGCCGTGGACGCCGCCCTCGTTGGCGTTCTGGAGGTGGAGGCCGGCCGTGCAATGGCCGGTCTTCGGGTCGTGCCGGTAGATCATCGACGGCCGCACGTTCGAGGCGACCCACACCCAGCCCGAGCCGAAGCTGATGCCGCTGGCGTTGCGAGCGGGGCCGGGGAAGCTCGTCAGGACTTTGCCGTCGTAGTCGATCAGGTAGACCCGGTCGTCGCGCTGGTCGGCGACCCACAACCCCTCGGGGACGGCCTCGAGCCCGTTCACCTGGAGGCCGGGCCCCTTGAACAAGACCCGGGCCTTCACCGACCACACGTCAGACTGCACCATCTCGCCGCACTCCTCCCTCGCAAGCGCCCCCTCGCTCCGGAGTGCGTGAGGGCATCGCCGCCATCTCGGCGCGTCCACGGGCCGCGTGGCCGGGGCGCTCCGCGATTATAGACTGGCCCGGCGCCGCTGCCGGGTGGCGCCGACGCCAGAGCGATGACCACGGCGGCTGCGGACCGCGCCGGCGAGCCGTACCCCGCGCGGAAGGTTGTCCGGCGCTGGCGGGGCATGCTCGGGATGGTGCTCGGCGTCGGGATCGCGCTCGGGATCGGCATGACCTGCTGGCGGTCAGCAAGGCGTCGATCGACCTCTTCACCGGCGACTACCGCGTCTCGGGCGCCGACCTGTACGTGATCACCGAAGGCGGGACGCCGGTCCCGATCCTTCCGGGTGACTCGCCCGGCACCATCGACCACGCCCGCAACGCGTTCGCTCGCATCCGTGCCTTGCCGGGCGTCCGCGACGCCGTCGGCGTGATGAATTGGTCGCTCAAACGGGAGTGGCCGGGTCCGCGCCGCCGCGACGCGCGTGAATCCGGTCGACGTACTGCGGGAGGGCTGAGCTGGCCTGCCTCCTCCGGTGCTTCGCGCTCCACCACGCCGCCGGTCGGACCGCGACCGAGTCTCCCCTCCCAGCCGCAACCTGCCCGCCGCCCGCCGACGGCACGCACGCCCTCCCACCGAGATCACGCCCGAGTTGCGCTAGCGGTCCGACGCTCGAGGACCGGGCACGGCTCCAGCGCTGGCTGGTCTTTCCCGCGGTGATGGCCTATCCTGGGCTCGTCGGTGCATCGGGGATCGGCGGCAACCGGAGAAGGAGACGCACCATGCCGAAGATCAAGCACATCGCCATCTCGACCCAGGACGTGGACGCGACGGCTAGGTTCTACATCGACGTGTTTGGCTTGCAAGAGATCGCCAAGATCGATAGCCCAGGCGCTCGGGGCTACTACCTGAGCGACGGCGACCTCAACCTGGCGATCCTCAACTTCAAGAAAGATGAGGTGGCCGGCGTCGAGCGCGGCAAGGAGTGGAGCGGCATCCACCACATCGGGTTCCAGGTCGAGAGCCTGGACGAGATCGCCGAGAAGCTGGCCGCCGCCGGCGCGCAGCCGCGCGATGACGTGAACCAGGCCCTCGGGGTCGGTCAGGGCCACGCCCACGGGCGCAACGTCGAGGTGAAGTACAACGGCCCGGATGGCGTCATGATCGACGTCTCGCAGACCGGCTGGGTCGGCACCTCGCCCTTGACGCGCGAGTAGTGCATCGCCACGGTCAACGCAAAGTCTTGTCATCGTGGGCTTGCCGAGGATGACAGATCGAGTAGGTGCGCTCCGGTCAGCTTCGGCGTGGCGCAATAGCAGGCCCGGCGGCCGGAGCGTCCCGCTCCGACGACGCCATACCGGCGTCCGTTCCGTCGTTTTCGGTATCCTGGGGACTTGACGCGATTGGTCGACAATCGACATTGCCACCCGGGAGGCGAGAGCGTATGGCAGCGACGACGGCGTCCAGGGGTACCGAGCATTTTGTCGAAGTAGCCGGCGAGCGGCTCCATCTGCGGCGGGGCGGCTCGGGCGACCCGGTCCTCGTCCTGCACCACGACATCGGCAACCCGGGCTGGCTTCCCTTCCACCGGCAGCTCGCCGAGCGCTTCGACGTCCTCGCCCCATCCCACCCGGGCTACGACCAGTCGTCGCGGCCGAACTGGCTGCGCAGCGTGCGTGACGTGGCGGTCGTGTACCAGTGGCTGCTCGCCGACCTGGGGCTCGAGCGCGTGACGCTCGTCGGGCTCGGGTTCGGCGGTTGGATCGCGGCCGAGATGGCCACCATGGCGCCCCGGAGCTTCGAGGGTCTGGTCCTGGTCGGCGCCATGGGCATCCAGCCGACCGAGGGCGAGATCCTCGACCAGGCCCTCGTGAATTACATCGAGTACGCGCGGGCGGGCTTCCACGATCAGCGCGCCTTTGAGGCGATCTTCGGCGCCGAGCCGACGACCGACCAGCTCGAGACCTGGGACGTCAACCGCGAGATGACGTTCCGGATCGCCTGGAAGCCCTACATGTACAGCCAGACACTGGCCCACCTGCTCGGCGGGGTGCGGGCGCCGGCGCTCGTCGTCTGGGGCGCGAACGATCGGATCGTACCGCGAAGCTGCGGCGAACGCTACGCCCGAGCGCTGCCGAACGCCCGGCTGGAGCTCATCGCCGAGTGCGGCCACTGCGTCGACATGGAACGGCCGGCCGAGCTGGCGCGGCTGATCGAGGACTTCGTCGCGTCGTAGTCGAGGAGCGTGCCGTCACGGTCGACGGCGCGCGACCAGGGATCTGCCAGGAAGGGAGCCCGCGATGCATCTGATGTACTTCACCGAGCAGCCAATGTCCGCCTACCCGGCCGACGAGGGACGGAAGTTCGGGGCCACGGCGCTGCTGTTCTCCAACAAGCACTTCGATCCGGCCGAGGGCAGCCGCCTCTACAACGAGTATCTCGAGCAGTACCAGTACGCGGAGGAGGTCGGCGTCGACGGGATCATGCTCAACGAGCACCACAACGCGCCGTTCTGCATGCAGGCAAAGGCGAACATCTTCGCCGCAATCCTGGCCGGGATGACCAAGCGGGTCAAGATCGTCCTGCTCGGCAACCCGCTGCCGCTGGCCGAGAACCCCGTCCGGCTGGCCGAAGAGCTGGCGATGATCGACATGATCTCGAAGGGGCGGCTGGTCTCCGGGTTCGTGCGCGGCGGCGGCCAGGAGCAGCTCGCCACCGGCGTGAACCCGGCCTATAACCGCGAGCGCTTCGAGGAGGCGCACGACCTGATCGTCAAGGCCTGGACCCAGCCGGGGCCGTTCCGCTGGGAGGGCACCCACTATCAGCATCGGGTCGTGAACCCCTGGGCGGTCCCGCTCCAGAAGCCGTACCCGCGGGTCTGGATCCCGGGCGTGCTCAGCCGCGAGACGATCGTCTGGTCGGCGGAGCATCGCTACCCGTACATCGCGCTGAACACGTCGATCGAGGCGACCAAGCGGATCTGGGCGACGTACGACGAGGTGGCGGCACGCGTCGGCTACACGCCGGGGCCGGAGAATCGCGGCTACCTCCAGCGGGTCCACGTCGCCGAGACGGAGGAGAAAGCTATCGAGAACGCTCGCCAGTTCATGTGGATGCAGGGCGAGTTCACCGGATTGGCCCACCCGGTCTGGAGCAGCCCGTCCGGCTACTTCTCGCCGGAGCACCGGCGCGGCTTCGTCGAGTTCGCCGTCGGCCGGGCGACCAGCCCGCGCGGCCGCCCGAGCTTCGAGCAGCAGATCGAGAGCATGCAGATCATCGCCGGCACCCCGAAGACGGTCATCCCCAAGCTGCGGCGCATCCTCGAGGAGACACGCCCGGGGATCATGGCCATCTGGGGGAGTGACGGCAACGTCAGCCATGAGGACACCAAGACCTGCATCCGCCTGCTCGGCCAGGAGGTCATGCCGGCCATGCGGGAGATCGGCAAGGAGCTGGGCCTGAATAGTCCGTTCGAGGCCGACGCGCCGGTCAGCCTCGCCTACTCGACCGACAGGCAGCCGGTGGCCGCGACGGTCTGACGTGAGGGGGATGGCGGGACTTTTGCAGCAGCCTCGTGTCACTCTCAGAGCGGCGAGGGATCCGCGGACGTCCTCGCCCCGGAGATCCTTCGCCGCGCCCAGGAAGACAATGCCCGGGCTACGGCGTGGCGGAGCATGAGGCGGTCGAGCGACCATGCAGGCTCGCGCCCGGTATCATTCCTGATTAGCAAGACGAGAAGTCGAACAAGCAGCGAGACCAGAAGATCGTACCGGGTGAGGTGGGCGCGTGCCGCTGGACAGCTTCGGCAAGATGCTGGTGGCGATCGGCGTGCTGATCGCCGTCGTCGGCGTCATCCTCATGCTGGGCGGGCGCATCCCGTGGCTCGGCAACCTGCCCGGCGATCTCTCGTTCGAGCGCGGCAATACGCGATTCTACTTCCCGATCGTCACCAGCATCGTCGTCAGCATCATCTTGACGATCGTCCTGAACCTGATGTTCAGGCTGTTCGGTCGCTCTTGAGCGACGCCTCAGGGGCCTCTCCGGCGTCGCTGCCCACGGAGCTGTTCACCTACGATCTGCCGCCGGAGCTGATCGCCCAGGTGCCGGCCGAGCCACGCGACGCCTCGCGCCTGCTCGTGCTCGATCGAGCGTCAGGCGACCTGGTCCATGCCAGTTTCCGTGACGTCGGGCGCTGGCTGCGCCCGGGTGACTTGCTGGTCGCGAACCGCAGTCGGGTAGTTCCGGCCCGGCTGCGCGGCCGACGGCTCCCGAGCGGCGGCGAGGTCGAGCTGCTGCTGCTGCGGCGGGCGCAGCCGGGCTGCTGGGAAGCGCTCGTGCGGCCCGGTCGAAAGCTGCCGCCCGGCGCGCGCGTCGAGCTGGCCGCCGACCTCGTCGCGACGATCGTCGAGCGGACGCCGGCGGGCGGGCGGCTGGTCCGCTTCGAGGGTGCCGGCCCGTCCGACCCCACTCACGCCGACGCGGAAAATGCCGATGTTGCCGTCCTCGCCCTCGGGTCGCTGCCGCTGCCGCCGTACATCCACGACTACGCCGGCGATCCGGAGCGCTACCAGACGGTCTACGGCGACGTGCTCGGATCGGCGGCGGCGCCGACTGCCGGTCTGCACTTCACGCCGGAGCTGCTGTCGCACCTCCAGGCTCAGGGCATCGGCTTCGCCACGGTCACCCTCCACGTCGGTCTCGACACGTTTCGCCCGGTGCGCACGCTCGACCTGACCGCGCACGAGATCCACGCCGAATCCTGTTCGATTCTCGAGGACACCGCCCGCGCCATTGGCGAGACGCGGGCGCGAGGCGGGCGAGTCGTGGCCGTCGGGACGACGACGGTCCGCGCGCTGGAGACTGCCGCCGCCGCCAGTCCGCGGGGTGCGCCGCTCCGGTCGTGGTCGGGCGAGACGCGGCTGTACATCCTGCCGGGCTATCACTTTCGAGCCGTCGACGGCCTGATCACCAATTTCCACCTGCCCGGCTCGACGCTGCTGGCGCTCGTCAGTGCGTTCGCCGGGCGCGAGCGTGTCTTGGCCGCCTACCAGGAGGCGATCCACCATCGCTACCGCTTCTACTCGTTCGGCGACTCGATGCTGATCGTCTGAGCCCGCGGCTTCGCCGCAGCCCGTACTCTTCGCTCCAACCGATTGCCCGCCGCCAGTTGGTACAATAGCGGGCACAGTCACACCGGACCGTCGTGGTGCGCCCAGGCGGCACCCTTTATGGTCTGGGCCTGGGGCTTCCAGAGCCCCCGACAGATATGGCCCCGTAGCTCAGGCGGATAGAGCAGCAGTTTCCTAAACTGCGTGTCGGGTGTTCGAGTCACCCCGGGGTCGCCAGCCCGACCAGATAGGGAACGCCCCTCTGTCGCCGTGACAGAGGGGCATTCTGGAGCTTGGGGGGACAACCGGACCGGAAGTCACCCCGTCCGCGCGTTGCGGATCGTCTCGGCGAGCCGTTCGGCAGCCCTCCGCTTGGCGCCCGGAACCGTGTGGGCGTAGATCGCCATGGTGACGGCCGGGCTGCTGTGGCCCAGGTACTCGCTCACGGTCGCGACCGTCTCGCCGGCTTCGAGCATCATCGTCGCCGCGCCGTGGCGGAGTCGGTGGAAGTTCGTTGTGCGCGGCAGGCCGGCTGCGCTGAGCGCTCGCTTGAAGGCGCGGGTGACGTTGCCCTGATCGAGCGGTGTGCCGAGCGACGTGGCGAACACGAGGTCGGCGTCGGCGTAGTCGGTGCCGAGCCGCTGACGATCCCAGGATTGCCGATCGCGATGTGCGCGGAGCGCCGCGACGACGTCGGGCGCCAGCTCGAGCACGCGGCGCGAGCGGGTGGTCTTTGGCGGGTTGTAGATGCCGGCGCCGCCCTTGGTGCCCGTCTGTGTTCGGCGGATCTGGAGCGTCCCCGCATCGAGATCAAGGTCGGCCCAACGGATCGCCAGTAGCTCACCCTTTCGGGCACCCGTCAGTGCGGCCAGCTCCCATAGCGCGCGGAGGGGGTCGGTGTTCTCGGCGGCCGCCGCCAGCAGCCTGGCCGTTTCCTCGGGAGTGAGCGCCTTCGCCTCGTGGTGCTCCACGCGCGGCGGGTCTACCCGGTCGCACGGGTTGACCGCGAGCAGCCCCTTTCGGACACCCCACCGGAACGCGGTGTTCAGCACGACGTAGAGATGGCGCACCGTGCGAGCGGACAGCAACGGCTTTTCGCCCTCGGCGTTCGGCTGCGCCCGCAGTGCTTCGCGCCGCGCCGCGAGGAACTGCTGAATGGTCGCCGGGCGGAGCGTCGAAAGCCGGTGGCGACCGAACGCGGGCTTGAAGTGGACGCGGGTATACAGCTCGTAGTTTCGATACGTGCCGGCCCGAAGATCAGGTTTGACGCTCGCCAGCCAGGCATCGAGCAGCGTGGCGACCGTCTCGCGGCCCTTGTCGGCGTCGCACAGCAGCCCGCCGGCCGCCCGGCCTTTCAGCTCGTCCAGCTTCCTGCGACACTCGGCCTGGCTCTTCGACTTCACCTTGCGGCGGTCGGGCTTGCCGTCCGGCCTGTACCCGACCATCAGCGAGCCGACCCACAGGCCTCGCTTGGCGTCAAAGGTGATGCTGCCGTCCCCGGCGGGTCGCTTGCGCCGTTTGCGCCCCCCGGCCTCGCCCGTCTCTCGCGTCGTCGCCACGTCGTCTCTCCCGCTCAGTCGCTCGGCGGGCGAGCGTCGCCCCGCCCCCGCGCGTACAATCGTCCTGCCTCTGCCCTGTTGCAGCCAGGGCGGCAGGAAGTCGTGGGCCGCGTGGTTACCTCACGCGGCCTGCGCGTTTCCCCGTAGCTCCCGGAGTTCGTCCGGGGTCACCAAGCCGCCCGGTGCGACCCCGAGCGCCTCGGCGAGCTTCCGAACCGTCCTCGGGATCGCCGAGTAGTTGCCGGTCTCGATTCGGAAGAGCGTGTTCTTCGAGATGCCGGCCTTCTGGGCCAGCTCCGCCATGCTCAGGAAGCGTTCTTCCCGGAGTTGACGTACCCGTTCCCCGAATGCCATTCGCCACCCCCCGCGAGTCTCTGCCCATCATAGCACAAATCGAGCCTACTATGTTAATAGATTGTAGCTATTATGGTACTATATCAGTGGAGGGTGGCTGCAACGCCCTCCGAGAACACGGGAGGTAACCCCGATGACCGTCACCATCTCGCCCGACGACCCGCGCAGCGTGCGCGCGCTCGCCGTCCTGGCGACCGCGGACCGCTGGACCAAGGGCCACACCAAGGACGGCCGCGCTTTCTTCGTCATCCTGGTCTCCAACGGCCGCCTGCACTGGACCAACACGCGGGACTGCACGTGCCCGGACCGCCGCCAGCGCGACGAGACGTGCAAGCACATCCGCGCCGTGCGGCTCTGGGCGCTCCAGCACAAGGCCACGGCGCCAGCTCCCGAGCCGGCGCCCGCCCCCGCCCCCGAGCGGACGTGCGCCGTCTGCACCCGGCCGGTCCGCCCCGGCTTGATCTACACGACCTACGACGACTGCGGCGACCTCTTCGACCTCGTCGAGGGCGTGGCCGCCGTCAAGGCCGCCTTCGGGTCCGACGCCGGCGCCGCCGTCCAGGTCATCCGCTAGCAGGGAGCGGGCGCCGCGCGCCGGGCAGGCTCGCGGCGCCCCATGGGAGCACGAGCATGCAGACCGCCGATTCTCGCCCTGTCCCCCGCCGCTGGCGCCGTTGTCCGAACCGTCCGCCCGAGCCGCTACGATGTTCTGTTTCCGGTGGAGGCGTAACGATGGCCCGCCGACCCGCACCCGCCAGTCTCGCCGTCGTCATGGCCTACCAGCGCCCCGGCC
>JALYGH010000025.1 GCA_030777205.1 Chloroflexota bacterium | reverse complement strand
TCCCCAAGCCGCCGACTCGCATCGGCGCCGAGGCGATGGCGGCCGGCGTCGGGGCCCCGCCGCGCGCCCTCGACGGAGCGCCGTACGCGGCGCTCGCGCCGGCCGGCGGCAGCGTTGTTGATGCCGCGCCATCAACGGTCATCGGCGGCGTCGGGACGATCGAGCTGCCGAGCGTCACCGTCAGCGGCGGGCCGGTCGGCGGGGTCGATGGCACGGCGACCACCACCGCAACGGTCTGGCGCGTCGAGCTGTTCGGCGGGCGCGTGCGGGCCGGCGACGTCCGGGTCGACGCGATGGCGAGCCTGACCGATGGGCAGGCGAGCGTCGGCGGCGATGTCTCCATCGAGGGGCTCGTCGTCGACGGCGTGCCCTACCCCGCCCCGGAGCTGAACCAGCAGATCCCGCTGCCGGGAATCGGCACGCTGGTGGTCCGCGAGCGGTCACTCGTCCAGTTTGGCCCGGCCGCGGCGACGGTGTTCGTCCGGGCGTTTAGGATCGTTCCGTTCGGTGCTTCGGTGGCCGGGGTGCCGGACGGTAGCGAGATCGTGATCGGCGCCGCGACGGCCGGGGTGCCGGGCTTCGCGCTGGCGCCGCCGCGCGTCATCAGGTCGGACGCGATCCCGACGGTGGGCGAGTACGTCGCGATCAGTACCCGCGCGCCCATCGACCTGTCGGTCCCTCAGCCGTCGATCGAGGACATTGATTTCGACAACGACAACGACGACTTCGACAACGACAACGATGCTGACGACGGGGACGACGACGCGGACGAGGACGAGGACGAGAGCGAGAATGACAACGGCGGCACCGTCACCCGCACCGGGACGCCCCGCGAGACATCGTCGGACGCTCCCGTCGTGGTGACCGTGGTCGTCGTCGTCCAGACGCCGACGCCCGGGGCCTCGCCCGCTGCCCGCTGACCGGGTGCCGCGCGCCTCGCGACCAGGCGCCGGCGCGCTTGCCGGCTCGGCGCGCGTCGGCTACCGTCCCCCCGAACCCCCGGGAGGAACGTCCGCATGAAGGGCAACGCCGCGGTCGCCCGCATCCTGAAGCGCGAGGGCGTCGAGTTCCTGTTCTGCTTCCCGAGCAACCCGCTGATCGAGGCCTGCGCCCGCGAGGGCATCTGCCCGATCCTCGCCCGCACCGAGCGGACCGTGCTCGCCATGGCCGATGGCTACACGCGGGTCCACAACGGCCGTAAGATCGGCGTCTGCGCTGTCCAACGGGCATCCGGCTCGGAGAACACCTTCGGCGGGGTGGCCCAGGTCTACTCCGATTCGACGCCGATCCTCGTCCTGCCGGGCGGCAACCCCCGCCGCCGCCAGCACGTCCCGTACTCCTTCGACGCGACCGACCATTACCGCAACACGACGAAGTGGGTCGATAGCGTCAACTTCGCCGACCGCATTCCGGAGATGATGCGGCGAGCGTTCAGCGCCCTCCGCAACGGCCGCGGCGGCCCGGTGATGGTCGAGATCCCGGCCGACGTCGGACAGGAAGAGGTCGACGACGCGGCGATCGACGGGTACCGCTCGCCGCGGGTCCACCGCTCGATGGCCTCGCCCGACGACGTCGAGGCGGCGGCCCGGGCGCTGGTCGAGGCGCGGCGGCCGGTGATCCTGGCCGGCCAGGGCGTGCTGTACGCCGAGGCGACCGAGGAGCTGCGCGAGCTGGCCGAGCTGCTCGCGGCGCCGGTGGTGGCCACCATGAACGGCAAGAGCGCGTTCCCGGAGGACCACCCACTGTCGCTCGGGGCGGCCGGCGCGTCGAGTACCGAGGCGAGCGCTCGGTTCCTCGAGCGCTCGGACCTGATCTTCGGGATCGGCGCGAGCTTCTCGGCCAACACCTACTCGCACCCCCTGCCGGCCGACAAGACGATGGTCCAGCTCACCACCTACGAGGGCGACCTGAACAAGGACCACCCGACCGACGTCGGGCTGGTCGGCGACGCCAGGCTGGTGCTGCGCCAGGTCATCGACGCCGTCCGCGAGCGGCTCGGCGGCACGGCGCGCGACGCGGGCCCGGCCGCGGCCGAGATCGCGTCGATCAAGGCGTCCTGGCTCGAGGCCTGGATGCCGCGCCTGTCCTCGGACGACGCGCCGATCAGCCCGTACCGCGTGATCTACGAGATGAACCGGGTCTTCGACAGGCAGGCCTCGATCGTCACCCACGACGCCGGCAACCCGCGCGACCAGATGCTGCCGTTCTACGAGGCGCTCGCGCCGCGCGGCTACCTCGGCTGGGGCAAGTCGACCCACCTCGGCTGGGGCTACGGACTGGGGATGGGCGCCAAGCTGGCCGCGCCGGACAAGCTGGTCGCCAACTTCATGGGCGACGCGGCATTCGGGATGACCGGTATGGAGGTCGAGACGGCGGCGCGCGAGAAGATCGGGCTGCTGACGGTGCTGGTCAACAACCAGGGCATGGGCGGCTACCCGGCCGGGTACCCAACGGCCGTCGAGCAGTTCAACTTCTCGAACCTGACCGGCCAGTACGCGAAGCTGGCCGAGTCGCTCGGGGCGTACGGCGAGCGGATCGAGCGGGCGGCGGACGTGGCGCCGGCGCTGCAGCGGGCGGGCGCGATCACCATGGACGGCCGCCCGGCGTTGCTGGAGATCATGACCCGCCAGGAGCCGGTCCTCTCGCGCTTCGGCCCCCGCAACCCGTAGTGTTCCGCTAGACCGAAGCTGACGCGAGACCCGACAACGTAGCTGTCACAACCCGAGCGCGGCGAGGC
>JALYGH010000024.1 GCA_030777205.1 Chloroflexota bacterium | reverse complement strand
GGAGATCGAGGCGGCGACGCTCATGTTCGAGAGCCGCTTCCAGCCGCGGCTGGAGGAGGAGGTGCGCCGGTACGTGGCCGGGTGGCGGCGGCGGGACGCCCCGCTCGTCCTCTGGCTCTACACGCCGATGGTCGTCGGCTTTGTCGACCTCCTCGCGCCCGATCTGGTCGTCTACGACGCGATGGACGAGCTGAGCTCCTTCCGCTCCGCCCCGCGCCGCCTCCCCGAGTTGGAACGGGACCTCCTGGCCCGCGCCGACCTCGTCTTCGCCGGCACCCCGAGCGTCTACGCCGCGAAGCAGGACCGCCACCCGGACGTCCACCTCTTCCCGAGCGGCGTCGAGCCGGCCGACTTCGCCCCGTCACGCGCCGCGAACGCGCCCGTACCCGACGAGATGCGGGGCGTTTCCCGCCCCGTCGTCGGCTACTGCGGCGTGATCGACGAGCGCGCCGACCTCGGCCTGCTGGCCGCGGTCGCCGACCTCCGGCCGGGCTGGACCTGGGTGCTGGTCGGCCCGGTCATCAAGATCGAGGAGCGGATGCTGCCGCGGCTGCCGAACCTGCACTACCTGGGCAGGCAGGACTACGAGCGCCTGCCGGCCTATCTCAAGGCGTTCGACGTCGCGATGATGCCCTTCGCTCTGAACGCGGCGACGCGCGCGATCAGCCCCACCAAGACGCTCGAGTACATGGCGGCACACAAGCCGATCGTATCCAGCGCCATCCGCGACGTGATCTCGCTCTACGGCGACGTGGTGCGCATCGCCGAGGGCCCGGAAGGCTTCGTGGCCGCGGTGCAGGCCGCATTGGACGAGCGCGCCCCGGAGGGGGAGCGGAGGCTGCAGCGGGAGCGCGAGCTGCTGCGGCGGGCTTCCTGGGATCGGATCGCCGCGGAGATGGACAGCCTGGTTCAAGACCGCCTCGGTCGGCAGGTCGCGGGGCGGGGCTGAGGTCAGGCCTCGAGGGCGATCGTCGCGCGGGCGCCGTCGAGGACGACCTCCAGGCCGAGCTCCCAGCGCTCCAGGTCGGGGGTCCAGCGGAGGCTGCCGATCGCTGTCGCGGGCAGGCGCTCGAGCCAGACCGTCTGCCAGATGCCGGTCATGCGCGGGTACCAGACGGAGTGCGGCTCGAGCAGCCAGTCCTGCCTGCCGCGGGGCTTGGTCAGCTCCTGCGAGTCGTCCTCAGCGCGCACGACGACGGTCTGCGGGCCGGCCGGAGCGAGCAGCGCGGTGACGTCGGCGCTGAACGGCGTGTACCCGCCCTCGTGTTCCCGCCGACGGTGTGGCAAATCGGCCCGATCCGCGCCATGGAACCGTCAAGACGGTGCAACGCCCGACAGACTCCTGCGCTCGCCGCGTGAGGCGACTGGGCGCACGTTGCGCGTTTGCCTCGGATCGTTCAGAGCCGTGCACGTCGCGCTCCTCCGGATGGCGCCGGGCTACGCTACCCAGCCACCGGGCCGGCTCATCATGCGCCACTGGAATGAGTCTTGCCGCGCCCGGTGTGAGTCACGAGACAGAGTCCGTTGCGCCAATGGCGGTCGCGCGCGGCAGCATCCCCGCACGCCTTGCTTTGAGAGGTACCACGATGAGCCCGCAGGATCCGCATCACCGTCGCGATGACCTCCGAGTCCCGTCCGGTGACCCGCCCGTGGTGGCCGACGAGCCCGTCACCGTCGCGCCGATGAACGACGACGATGCCACAGCCATTGCCGGTGGGAGCGACACCGACGCCGGCCGCGGTGCGGGCGCGATCAGCGTCGGGACGGGCCTGGGGACAGCCGACATGGATGGCCTGCGGGACAGCAGCGACGTCCGCCGGGCGGCCGCGGCCGCGGTGGTCGATTCGCGGACGGCCCCGTTCGCGGCCGATCGCTCGGCGCCCGATCGGCCGAACCCGCCGCGCGACATCGTGCCGGCCTTCCTGGCGGCGCTCGGTCACCTGGAGCGCGATCGAGATCCCGAGCCGATGGTCGCCCTCTTCGGCTCCGCGTGCCGTCTGCAGACCATCCTGGACGACGACGAGTGGAGCGGCCCGGATGGCGCGCGGGCGTTCTGGGAGCGGTACCGCGATTCGTTCGGCGATGTGCGCTCGACGTTTCACTCGCAGCTCGAGACCGATGATCGCGTCGCGCTCGAGTGGACGACCGAGGCGACGACGGTCACCGGCGAGCCGCTCCGGTACGCCGGCGCATGCTTCCTCGACCTCGCGGACGGGCAGGTCGTCGGCTTCCGCGCCTACTTCGCCCCCGCCGCGCTCGGGCGTTAGGGAGTCTCTCGTCGCGGCCCCGGCCGAGGTGATGCTCGGCGAAGCGCGCCGATGGTGGCCATGCTGGCGCGGTCCGCGGAGCGAGACCACCGGCGCTACTCGCCGCCGGGCTGGCAGACGAGCCCGACTTGTCCCGACGGGACCGGCCCGCGTACCCTCCCCGGCCGGGGGACGGGCCTCGACCGATGCCGCGGCCCGTCCCCCGAGGGGAGTGCGATGAAGATCACCGCTGTCGAGAACGTCCTGGTCGATCGCTACCACTTCGTCGTCGTCCACACCGACGAGGGCATCACCGGACTCGGCGAATCGGGCGCCTGGGGCTACCTGGAAGCGTCGGTCAAGGTCGTCGAAAAGTGGGCGAACTACCTGGTCGGTCAGGACCCGCTCAACATCGAGCACCACTGGCAGTACCTCTACCGCTCGACCCACTTCCGCGGCGCGGCGATCATGGGCGCCCTGTCGGCGATCGACATCGCCCTCTGGGACATCGCCGGCAAGCACTACGACGCACCGGTCTACCGCCTGCTCGGCGGCCCGACCCGCGAGCGCTGCCGCGTCTACTACCACGTCTTCGGCAAGACGACCGAGGAGCTGGTGAAGGGCTGCGTCGACGCCAAGGCGCGGGGCTTCACGGCCGTCGGTCACCTGACCCCGTTCCTCGACGAGGAGCGGAGCAAGCCATTCTTCAAGACCCACGCCCGGAAGATGGGCGATGCGATCGACACCGTCCGCCAGTACCGCGAGGCGGTCAGCGACGAGGTTGACCTCTGCATCGAGATCCACCGCCGCCTGTCGCCGGCCGAGGCGATCGTCCTCGGGCGCGGCATCGAGCCCTACTTCCCGTTCTTCTACGAGGACCCGATCCTGCCCGACAACTTCGACCAGATGGCCTACGTCGCCGAGAACATCAACATCCCGATCGCGACCGGCGAGCGCCTGCACACGATCTACGAGTTCGAGATGCTGCTCGCCCGCAACGCCGTCCAGTACGTTCGGCCGGACGTCTGCATGTGCGGCGGGATCACCGGCGCGAAGAAGGTGGCGGCGCTGGCCGAGGCGCGCCACGTCGGGGTCGTGCCGCACAACCCGCTCGGGCCGGTCAGCACGGCCGCCTGCGTCCAGCTCGCCGCCGCGATCCCGAACTTCGCACTCCAGGAGTACCCGATCGGCGAGGACGTGCCGCCCAAGAGCGAGATCATGAAGAACACGCTCGTCCACGATGGCGAAGGCTTCCTGATCGTGCCGACGTCGCCCGGCATCGGCGTCGAGCTGGCGCCGGACGCGGTCGAGAAGCACCCATACCGACAGCGCTGGCTCGGGACCCGCCTCCACCGCGACGGCTCGGTCGTCGACCAGTAGGGGCGGGCCCCGGGTGGGCGGGCCCCGGGTGGGCTCAGGCCCGCACTCCGACGCGGTCGCGTAGGTCGCTCAGCCGACGAACAACACGGACAGGAGGTATGTCTCGTGACGATCGACATGCACTGCCACATCCTCACCGAGGAGATGATCCGCCTCTTGCAGGGCGTGAGCAGGGAGTACGCGCCGATCCTCTCGACGACCGACCGGCCGTACCCGTCCGGTCTGACGACCAGCAGCCAGGGCTTCGCCCTGACCTTCCCGAGCCGCGGCGGCACGCCGTCGCCGTGGCCGGAGGGCGGGCACAATGTCGACCTCCGGCTGGAGGACATGGCCCGCACCGGCATCGACTGCCAGGCCGTCTCCCAGAACCCGGCCATGTACCTCTACGAGATCCCCGCCGAGGTGAACGTCGAGTTCGCCAAGGTGCAGAACGAGGAGCTGGCGAAGCTGAAGCGCGACCACCCGGGCAAGTTCACGCCGCTGGCGGCGGTGCCGCTCCAGGATGGCCAGGCCGCCGCCGACGAGCTGGAGCGGGCGGTCCGGGACCTCGGCCTGCACGGCGTTGCCACCTCCACCAACGTCGCGGGGAAGAACCTCGACGACGAGAGCCTCGAGCCGTTCTACGCCAAGCTGAACGACTTGGGCGTGCCCTGGTTCATCCACCCATCCGGGGGGCCGCTGGCCGATCGCGCGCCGCGCTACTACCTGACGAACTTCGTCGGCAACCCGCTCGAGACGACGATTGCCGTCTGCTCGCTGATCTTCGGCGGCGTCATGGAGCGGTACCCTAACATCCGCTGCTGGACGCCCCACGCCGGTGGCTACGTGCCCTACCAGTTCGGCCGCTACGACCACGGCTACCGCTGGCGCGACGAGCCAAAGGTGATCATCAACAAGCCGCCGAGCGAGTACCTGTCGGCGTTCCTGTTCGACGTCATCGCCCACAGCGCGCCGGCCCTGAACTA
>JALYGH010000023.1 GCA_030777205.1 Chloroflexota bacterium | reverse complement strand
CCCGTGCCTGTCCTGCCAGTCTGCCTGTTCGAGCCGCTCTGGGTCCAGTTCTCGGCGCTGCTGCCGGAGCGTCCGCGCGTCTCGCCGACCCATCCGCTGGGCTGCCACCGCCGGCGGATCCCGGATCGGGTGGTGTTCGAGCACGTGATCGCCGCGCTGGTGCACGGCTCGGGGTACGAGCGGATCGCGAGCCCCGGGTGCTCGGACGGGACGATCCGCCGTCGCCTGAAGGAGTGGGCAGCACTGGGCCTGAGCGAGCAGGTCCACGCGCTCGCCCTGCGGGCGTACGACCGGATGATCGGCCTGGAGCTCGACGACCTCGCGGTCGACGGCTGCGTGACCAAGGCCCCGGGCGGGGGCGAGGTGGCCGGGCGCTCGCCGGTGGACCGCGGCAAGCAGGGCCGCAAGCGCTCGGTCGCGACCGAGGGGACCGGCCTCCCGCTCCACCTGGTCGCGGCCGGCGCCAACCGCCACGACGCGCCCCTGCTGGAGCCGACGCTGGCCGGGCTCGGCAAGCTCGACCGCCTCCCGGACAGGCCCACGGTGCACCTCGACCGCGGCTTCGACGGCCGCCCCACCCGCGCCCTGCTGGACGCGCTCGGGTTCGACGGCGCCATCGCCCGCAAGGGCGTGCCGGCCCCGGTCCAGGCCGGCGCGCGCTGGGTCGTCGAGCGGACGCACAGCTGGATGAACGGCTATGGCAAGCTCCGACGCTGCACCGAGAAGCGCCGCTCCGTCGTCGAGTTCTACCTCTTCCTCGCCGCCGCCCTGGTCGTCCTGCGTCAGCTCATCCAGCGCGCTCGCCTCCGCTACCGCTGGCCTTCCCGCCCTACCACGCGCCGTCTCAAGTAGCCCCTATTGTCGGGCGCTCTAAGGAGCTTCCGCAGGATGTCGAGGACATCATCTCCCAGCCAGGTCGTGCCGCGCCGCCACTTCATCGCTCTCCTGGTCGCCGCGACCGGCGCGGCGGTTGCCTGCGGCCCGCAGACCGCTCCGGCCCCGAGCAAGCCGGTCGATGCCGCGAAGCCGGCCGAGTCGAAGCCCGCGACGGGCGCCGCCCCCGCCGCCCAGCAGGCTCCCGCCCAGGCGCCGGCTGCGGTCGCGCCGTCCGGCACGCTGACCGTCGCCCAGGGCATCGACCCCGACACGCTGGACCCGGTCATCACGTCGTCATCGGCGGTCTACAGCATCACGCTGAACATCTACGACACCCTCCTGACGCGCAACAAGGAGGGGAAGCTCGAGCCCGGCCTCGCCACCTCCTACCAAAGCCTCGACGAGAAGACCTGGGAGGTCAAGCTCCGCGAGAACGTCAAGTTCCACAACGGCGAGCCGTTCGACGCGAGCGCCGTGAAGTTCACGCTCGAGCGGACGCTCGACCCGGCCACCAAGTCGGTCCACGCTTCCACGCTCGGCACGATCGAGACGGTCGAGGTGGTCGATCCGATGACGGTGCGCATCGTGACCAAGGCGCCGGACACCCTGCTGCCGGGCCGACTGTCGATGCAGAACGGCCAGATCCAACCGCCGAAGTACGCCCAGGAGGTCGGCCCGGACGGGCTAGCCAAGCGGCCGGTCGGGACTGGCCCGTTCAAGTTCGTGTCCTGGCAGAAGGACGAGGCGGTCACGCTCGAGGCCGTCCCCGACCACTGGCGCGGGCCGAAGGTGAAGACGGTCGTCTTCAAGCCGATCCCGGAGGGCGCGGCGCGCGTGGCCGGGCTGAAGACCGGCGCGGTCGACATCGCCGCCGCCGTCCCGCCCAACGACTTCGAGTCGATCAAGACCGGCGACCGCACCACCGGCGTCGAGGTGATGAGCAACCGGGCCTTCCTGCTCAACCTGGACACCATCAACTTCGAGCCATTCAAGGACAAGCGCGTCCGCCAGGCGCTCAACTACGCGGTCGACGTCGACGCGATCATCAAGAACACGCTGAACGGCTTCGGCCGCCGCCTGAACTCGTCGGTCATCCCGGAGGCGTTCGGCTACGCCCCGTCGCTCCAGCCGTACCCGCACGATCCGGAGAAGGCGAAGGCGCTCCTGGCCGAGGCCGGCTACCCGAACGGCTTCGAGGTCGGGCTCGACACCACCGATGGTCGCTACCCGCAGGACAAGGAGATCTCGACGGTGGTGGCCGGCCAGCTCGCCAAGGTGGGGATCGACGTGCGGGTCCAGGCATTCGAGTGGGGCAGCTTCTACGACGGCGTCCAGTCGAAGAAGCGGGCGCCGATGCACGTGATCGGCATGTCGACCGAGCAGTTCGACGCCGACAACGCGTTCTCGGTGCATTTCCACTCGAAGCGCGGCACGATCTGGTCGCGCTGGCAGAACGAGGAGTTCGACCGCCTATGCGACGTGGCGCGGTCGACGCTCGACGAGAACGCGCGGCGGCAGGCTTTGCAGCAGGCCGCGCGGATCCAGCACGACGAGGCCGCGATGGTGTTCCTCCACCAGATCACCTACCTCTACGGCATCAACAAGCGCGTTCAGGGCTGGGAGCCGTCGAACATCGAGCCGATCCTGGTCTGGGGGGCGTCGGTCGGCTAGGGTGCGCCGGTTCATCGCTCGTCGCCTGATCCAGGCGGTCGCGATCATCTTCGGTGTGTCGCTCGTGACGTTCGGGCTGCTGCACGCGACCGGCGACCCGGTCGCGCTGCTGCTCCCGCTCGACGCGACGCAGGCCGAGCCTGACCGACTGCGGACGCAGCTCGGCCTGGACGACCCGCTCGTCGTCCAGTACTGGCGCTTCGTGTCCGGGGCGGTGCGCGGCGACTTCGGCCGGTCGATCCGCCAGTCCGAGCCGGCGCTCGGGCTGGTCCTCGAGCGCCTGCCGGCCACCCTCGAGCTGACGCTCACCGCGATGGGGATCGCCGTCGCCGTGGCGATTCCGGCCGGAATCCTCGCGGCGGCGAAGCGCGGCACGGTGGTCGACCAGGCGGCGATGCTGATCGCGCTGGTCGGCCAGAGCATGCCGAACTTCTGGCTCGGGATCATGCTGCTGCTCTTGTTCTCGGTCCAGCTCGAGTGGCTGCCGCCATTCGGGCGGGGCGGCTGGCAGGGCCTGGTCCTGCCGGCCGTCACGCTGGCGATGTATAGCATGGCCCGCACGGCCCGCCTGGTCCGCTCCGGCCTGATCGACGTGCTCGGCCAGGATTACATCCGGACCGCCCGGGCCAAGGGCCTCAAGGAGACCCTCGTCCTGCGCCGGCATGCCCTACGCAACGGGCTATTGCCGGTCGTGACCGTCCTCGGCCTCGACCTGGCCCACTTGCTCGGCGGCGCGGTCATCACCGAGACGATCTTCGCCTGGCCGGGCATCGGGCGGCTGGCCGTCAGCTCGATCGGGGCCCGCGACTACCCGGTCGTCCAGGCCGTCGTGTTCCTCGTCGCGGTCGCCTACACGGTCATGAACTTCTTCGTCGACGTGCTGTACGCCTACCTGAACCCGCGGGTGCGGTTCACGTGACCGACACGCGCACGGGGACCGCCCCGGCCCGGGTCGTCGCCCACCCGATTGAGGCACCGCTCGGCGTCGGCACGGCCGACTCCGTGCGGCGGCGGCGGCGGTTCGGGTGGCCGCGCCGGACGTCGGCGGTCGTCGGGCTCCTGATCCTCGGGCTGGTCGTGGGCCTGGCCCTGTTCGCGCCGCTCGTCGCGCCGTTCGACCCGAATGCCCAGGACGTCACCCGCCGGCTCCGGCCGCCCTTCGAGCCCGGCAGCCCGTACCTGCTCGGCACCGACCACGTCGGCCGCGACGTGCTGAGCCGGATCGTCTACGGGACTCGGATCGCGCTGATCGTCGGGGTCGCCGCCGTCGCCCTGTCCGGCGCGATCGGGATCGTGCTCGGGCTGCTGCCGGGCTACTACGGCGGCCTGATCGATGACTTCATTGGCTGGGTCGGCAGCGTGGAGCTGGCGTTCCCCTTCATCCTGCTCGCCATCGCCGTCGTCGCCGTGCTCGGGTCCGCCCTGGGCAACCTGATCGTCGTGCTCAGCATCGTCGCCTGGGTGGTGTACGCGCGGATCGTCAGGGCCGAGGTGCTGGTCCAGCGCGAGCAGGAGTACGTCCACGCGGCCCGGGTGCTCGGCGCGGGAGACGCCCGAATCCTGTTCCGCCATGTCCTGCCGAACGTCCTGACCCCGGTCATCGTGATCGCGACGTTCGAGGTGGCGCGGATGATCATCTCCGAGGCGTCGCTGTCGTTCCTCAGCCTCGGCGTCGAGCCGTCGATCCCGTCCTGGGGCTCGATGCTGGCGGACGGCCGCCAGTACCTGGCGACGGCCTGGTGGATCGCCACGTTCCCCGGCCTCGGGATCATGTTGACGGTGCTGGCCATCAACCTCGTCGGCGACTGGCTCCGCGACGTCCTGGATCCGCGCCTGCGCACGTAGGTGCCAGCCGCCGTCGCTTGACAGTCGGCCACGCGCCGGGCATCCTCCCGCGACGGTGATCGCCCGCGCTTGACGGCCGCGGCGACCGAGCGAAACGTGGAGGATCAGCGATGGCGTTCAAAGTCGCACTCACGAACCCGCGCCCGGGCAGCACGCCCGACCTCGAGATGGAGGCGCTGGCGCCGATCGGTGCCGAGATCGTGCCCATTTACGCCGACGACCAGGCGTCCTACGCCGAGCAGCTCCGCGACGTCGACGCGGTGATCGTCGGGCCGAAGGTGAACATGACCGCCGCCGTGATCGGCGAGCTCCGGCGCTGCAAGTTGATCATGGCGACCGGCATCGGGCTCGACAAGATCGACGTCGACGCCGCAACGGCGGCCGGCATCCCGGTCACCAACGTCCCCGACGTGTTCACCGAGGAGGTGGCGGACCAGGCGTTCACGCTGCTGCTGGCCGTGAACCGCAAGCTGATCTACTGCTACCAGATGGCCACGTCCGGCCGCTGGTCCGAGACACAGGCGGGCCTCGGCTCGGTGCCGAAGATCAACGGCAAGACGCTCGGGCTGGTGGCGTTCGGCAACATCGCCAGGGCGGTGGCGCGGCGGGCGAAGGGGTTCGGGCTGCGGGTGATCGCCCACGATCCGTTCGTGACGCCGGAGGCGATGGCCGAGCACGGGGTCGAGTCGGCGTCGCTCGAGCAGGTCTTCCGCGAGTCCGACTTCGTATCGGCCCACGCCCCGCACTCCAAGGCGACCCACCACATGATCGGCGCGGCGCAGTTCGGCGTGATGAAGCCGACCGCGATCTTCGTCAACACCGGCCGGGGCAAGGTGGTGGACGAGGCGGCACTGATCGCCGCGCTGCGCGAGGGGAAGCTCGCCGGCGCGGGATTGGACGTGCTGGAGGACGAGCCGCCGGCGCCGGACAACCCGCTGCTGTCGATGCCCAACGTCGTGGTGACTCCCCACGTCGCGGCGTACTCGAACGAGTCGGTCATCGCCCGCCGGCGGCGCCACGGCGAGGAGATCGCCGCCGTCCTGACCGGGCGCAGGCCGCGGAACTGCGCGAACAAAGCGGTGCTCGACCGACTTGCGCTGGCCTGACCCGCGCGTTGGCCACGGCCGGGCCGGCACGGCTCGTGCTGATCCTAATATCGTCACTCCGTGGTCCGCATCGGCTCCGCCGTCAGAGTTCTCAGGAGCGTCCGCCAGGGGGAACGCGGCCTCACCGGTCGCACCTGGTAAGAACTTTGTACGCGGGAATTGGATAACTTGACACCCCCACGGGGGGGCCGCATAATCCTCACAGGCGCTCTGTCTCTGGCGCCACGCCTTCCGCCGTATCCCGGCCGTCGCGACGCAGCAGTGCGAAGTTCGCCGCGCCGCCCAGCGGCTCGGTCGCGACGCGAGGGCGCAGCAGGGCCCGCAAGCTGGCCGGATCGGAGCCGTGGCTGGGCTCACCCGCGGATCGGCCAGTTTACGACGTTGCGAGGGCGCGACGTCACCTATCTGAAGTCCTGCCGCGCAGGGCGCGCGGCACGTGCAGTCGAGGAGGATCTCGCATGAGCACCCACGAGCCGGGCACATCGTCCGGCGAGCTGTCTGTCCGGCGACTGTCGCGGCGCAAGGTCCTGGGCCTGGGCCTGGGGCTGGTCGCGGCCGTCCCGCTCACCGCGGCCTGCGGCGCCCAGCAGCCGGCCACGCCGGCAGCACCGGCGGCCAAGACCGAGTCGAAGCCGGCCGAAACTAAGCCGGCGGCCGCGGCGAAGACCGAGGCCAAGCCGGCCGAGGCGGCCAAGCCCGCGCAGCAGGCGGCGGGCGTCCCGAAGGCGAAGATCAACGGCAGGTTGGTCGTGGTCCAGTCTCGCGACTTCCACCCGGACCACAACACCTTCATCGAGAACCAGATCAAGGAGTTCGCGGAGCGGCAAGGGTACCCGCTCGATCACTCCTACATCGAGGCGTACGCGGGCGCCGGCAACGTCGTCCAGAAGCTGACCGCCGCCGTCCAGGCGAACGATGCGCCGGACCTGCTCGTCCACACCCTCCGGCCGTCCGAGCTGAAGTTCCTCGAGATCATCCAGCCGATCGGCAACGTCGAGCAGGAGATCCAGCAGCAGCACGGCAAGATGCTGCCGGCCCCGACCAAGCGGACCAACCTCGACGGAGAGATCTGGGCCGTGCCCCACTTCACGCGGGCGGCCGGCAACTGGGTGCGGACGACACCGTTCCAGGAGGCCGGCATCGACGGGCGCAGCTTGAATGACCTCCCTGCCATCCGCGAGGCCGCCCTCAAGGCATCGAAGCCGGGCCAGGAGCTCTGGGGATGGGGGCGGACCGCGAACCGCTCCGGCGACGGCGAATCGATGGTCCGCGAGGTCGTGATGATGTCGGGCGGCCAGTTGACCGAAGAGACCGGCCAACTCGTCGTGTTGAACCAGGATCCCTACCGCGAGAACGCCATCCGCGGCCTGGAGTGGCTCAAGGAGACCTACACCGATCCGCAGTTCGCCCCGATGCTGCCGCCGGGCGTTAATGCCTGGACCGACACGGCCAACAACGAGGCGTACCTGGCCGGCAAGATCTTCTACACGTCGAACGCGGGCACGATGTACGCCAAGGCGGTCGTCGACAAGAACCCGGTCGCCGAGGACACCTGGATGATCGGCGTGCCGAAGGGGATCGGCCCGAACGCCCGGTCGCTCCAAGGCGCCGCCGACACGATGAACTTCTTCATCATGCAGGGCGCCAAGAACCGCGAAGCGGCCGAGCAGATGATCAAGCACCTGTTCGAGCCCGAGATCATGCGGCAGATGTTCCGGATCAGCACCGGTTATGTCTACCCGGCGCACGAATGGGGCTGGGACGAGCCGATGATTGCTCAGGATCCCCTCGCCCTGCATGTGACGCCGGCCTGGAAGCAGGTTGCATTCGATCCGGCCGGCTACACGGCCGGCGAGTGGCCCGGGCCGCCGACTCCCTGGGCGGCGTCGTTGGAGTCGTCGAACTTCTGGACCGACATGTTCGGCGAGATCCTCGGCGGCAAGGCGGTGCCGGACGCGGTGCGCGACGCGCACGGCCGCGCCGTCCGGGTCTTCAAGGAGTTCGGCGCCAAGGGCGAGTAAGCCGAGCGGGGAGAGGGCGGGGGCGAGGACCGGGCACTGACCTCGTCCTCGCCCCCGCTTTGAGGAGGTGTCGACGTGACCGCTCCGACCACTCGAATGCAAGGCGCTCGAGCAGCCGCCGCGCCGGTCGCTTCGAGCCCCTGGTTCAAGATGTCGCAGCGCGTCCTCGGACGCGACTGGCCGACTGGCTGGCTGTTCGTCCTGCCGACGGTGCTGCTGCTGTTCGGGTTGATCGGGTACCCATTCGTCCGGGCGGTCTGGCTCAGCCTGCACAACGCGGTCGGCATCCGAGTCGGCAACTTCGTCGGGCTGCAGAACTACATCAACCTCTGGGCCGACGATTTCTTCCTCCGCGCGGTGTCGGTGACGATCGTCTTCACGGTGGCCGCCGTCCTCATCAAGTTCGTCTTGGGGCTTGCCACCGCGCTGCTGATCCACCACGTCCCGCGCTGGGGCTCGGTCCTCGGCGGCTTGGTCCTGCTGCCGTACATCATCCCGGACACGGTCAAGGCGCTCGCCTGGCGCGTCCTACTGGACCCGCTGTTCGGCGCGATGAACTACATCCTGGTGAACGTCCTCGGCGTCATCGACCGGGGCCTACCGTGGCTCGGCGACCCGAACACCGCGCTGCCGACGATCATCATGGTGTACGTCTGGTCGGGGGCGCCGTTCTTCGTGATCCTGCTCCTGGCCGGCCTCAAGGCGGTCGACGCCGAGCAGTACGACGCGGCGGAGGTCGATGGGGCGAACGCCTGGCGGCGCTTCCTCCACATCACCCTGCCGGGCCTGCGCTACGTGATCATCGTCGCAGTCCTGCTGTCGACGATCTTCACCTTCAACAGCTTCACCCAGGTCTACCTGCTCACCGGCGGCGGCCCGGGCGGCGCGACCCGGATCTACACCGTCCTCGCCTACGAGTACGCCGTCCAGGGACAGCGCTTCGGGGCGGGCGCGGCCGTGGCGATGACCGTCGCGCCGCTGCTGTTCCTGCTGATCCTGTTCCTCGGGCGGTACATGATGGGCCGCGCCGACGTGGCCGAGGACGACGGCGGGGTGGTCTGGCGGGGGGCGATGGCCGTCCTCTGGCCGGTGCGGATGCTCGCTCGCGGGTTCCTGGCCCTGTTCTGGGCGATCAACGACGCCGTCGAATCGGTCGTGTCGTCGGCCGGGCGCGCCGTCCGGCCGAGCGGCGCGGAGCCGATGCTGTCGCCCGGGACGCGGCGCGGGCTTGGCTATACCGGGATGTACGTCGTGCTCGG
>JALYGH010000022.1 GCA_030777205.1 Chloroflexota bacterium | reverse complement strand
TCGGCCGGCATCGCCGACGCCGATCGGGCCTTCATCTTCTTCCACGGCCTCGGGCTCGAGCACATCGACATGGAGGTCACGGCCAGCCGCCACGACTGGAGCCTCGAGGAGGGGATGGTCGTCTCGGCCCACCTCCAGGTGCCCGGCGACGACCGCAGTCGGAACTGGCTCGAGGAGATCTTCCTGGTCACCAAGGACGGCGGCGATCCCTTCTTCACCTGGAGCCACGAGCCGCTCGCCGGAGATGGGACCGGCTAATCCGCCCCGGCGGTGACGCGTGTGAGCGGAGCAAACGCCCTGCTCGCGCAGCTCGCCGCCGGAGCGTAGGGCCCGCGGCGGTTGCGCGGAGCCGGCCGAATCCGGCCACGAGCAGGAATCGGCCGCCGCCCACGGCCAGGAACCGACAGCCCAAATCCACGCGCACGCGGGTCCGCCCGCGCATCGCGGTCGGGTCGATCTCCAAGCGGGCCGCGGCTACCGCCGGCCCGCCGTTGCCCGCTCGGCTGTAGGACGGCAAAATCCCCGGCCGCGGTCAGGCAACGCGCTCGTAGACGTGATGTAGCCCACCGAGGACCGGGCGCGACCGGATCGGACCGACGTCCGGGCGACCGGCGGGCTGTGGCGTCTCGAGGCCCAAGCTGCGATGCGGACGGTCGGCGTTGTAGTAGGCGACGAACTCGCGGAGCACGGAGCACAGGTGCCGCTCATTCACGACGACGAGGTGGTCCAGGCATTCGCGGCGGAGGGTCCCATGACCCGTTCGGCGATCCCGTTGGCCCGGGGCACCCGCACCGGCGTGAGCAGGGTCTCGATGCCCAGGCGCCGGGCCCGCAGGGCGAAGTCGCCGCCGTAGACCGCGTCCCGATCCCGAAGGAGATACCGGGGCGGTCGACCGTACGGGGTGACCTCGAGGAGCTGCCACCAGACCCAGGCGGCGGTCGGGTGGGCGATCACGCTGACGTAGACCAGCTCCCGCCTCCCGTGGGTGATGAACAGGAGGACGTACAGGGTCTTGAAGGTCAGCGTCTGGACGGTGAACAAGTCCGCCGCCCAGATCTGCGGGCGATGGTTGGCCAGGAACGTCCGCCAGGTCTGGCTCGGAGGACGGGACGGCTTGTGCCCGCGATAGCGGCGGATCGAGCAGTTGCTCACTGCGATCCCGAGTTTCAGGAGTTCGCCGCGGATGCGCTCGGTGCCCCAGCGAGGGTTGTCGTGCGACATTACGGCATTGAACTCGCGCGCCTCGGCACTCAGGCGGGGCCGGCCGAGGCGAGGGCGGGACTTCCAGCGCCAGACCAGTTGCCAGGCCTGGCGATGCCAGCGGACCACCGTCTCCGGCCGCACGAGGACGAGGTGGCGGAGCCAGTCCGCGTAGAAGCGGCGGGCCAGGACCCACAGCAGTATTCCGATCCATCCGCGCCGCTGGCGATCCTGATCAACCACACGAACCTGCGTCAGGGCGGCAAGCTCTACGATTTCGACCTGTTCAACCTGAAGCCGGGCGATACGATGACGGTCTACCCGATGTCCGGCTGGTCCTCCCCCCAAACTGGGGACGAAGCACCGGCCAGCCTGACGTGGACGGTGGGCGCGGTCACTCAGGAGACACCCCTGGGCTTTCTGGGGGTGACGCTGGTTCCAATGTTGATCGTCTCGGACGCCGTCTTTGACGGTCTGCGCGACCGGCTGCTGCAACTGGGCCCGATCAACCCCGGGTCGATGTACATCCAGAGCGATGCCCCGGACGTGGCGGTGGAAGCCATCAAACGGCTCTACAAGTCCACCGTCGGGGGCAATTTCTCGTACTACTCGGTCGGGGAATTCAATAGAAGCATAAACCTGAAGACCCTGATGATGAACCTGTACTTCTACAGGCTCTTGACGCTGATCACGCTGATCGGGGTAGCCAACATGGTCAACACCCTGGATACCAACATCAAGCTGCGCCGGCGCGAGATCGCCATGCTCAAGTCGGTCGGGCTGACGCCGGGTGGCGTGCTGCGCATGCTGTGCTACGAGAGCCTGTCCCACGGGCTGACCGCCCTGCTGTACGGTTTGCCGATCGGGATCGCCCTGAGCGTGTTCATCTACTACCAGTTCGACGGGGTGAGTACTTTTGCCTTCGCCTTGCCCTGGGGCGCGATCCTGGCCTGCATCGCCGGCATCCGGCGATCGTCTTCGCCACCATGATGGTCTCCGCGGCGATGATCCGCAACGACAACATCGTGGATACGATCAAGGAGGAGAATCTGTAAACGGGCGTTGCGTGGCGTCCTCGGGTTGTTCTTCTCTTCGCAAGCTGGGCCGCTAGCGGAGATCGGCCTGCGTCGCGCCCTTGGTGCGACGCAGGGCCAGATCCGGACGCAGTTCCTCGGCGAGTCGATCCTGCTCGCCGTCATCGACGGCGGCGTCCGCGTGCTGGCCGGGGCCGTGGCAACGGCCGTGTACGCCAGCTCGAAGGGCTGGGCCGTCGTGATCCCCGTCGAGGCGTGGTCGGGCGGCATCGCCTCGGCCATCCTGATCGGCGCGTTCGCCGGCCTGATGCCGGCCGTGGGAGCGTCTCGGATGCCGCCTACCGTGGCACTGCGAGCGGTGTTAGCCGGACGTGGATGTCTATCGAGAGGCCACCCTGCGGCCGCGTTCGAGGTGAGCGTGGCGTCGTGGGCGATGGCGATGGCGCGGACGATGGACAGTCCGAGGCCGTGGTGGTCATCGAAGCGGGTGCGGTCGGGCAGCCGAACCGGCGCGTGCAACGGGAGGCCAAAACCTCGTCCTGGACTGAACGTCACACGTGGTGGACGGGAGACTGAGGTGGCAAGACGATGGTAGCTGAGACTATGGCGGCCGAGGTGATGGCTGAGCTGGCCGCGCTCGAGGATCCGAAGATCCGCGAGGTGAACGAGACGCACGGTGATGACCACGGCGTGAACCTTGGCAAGCTCCGCGAGCTCGCCAAGCGGCTGAAGACCCAGCAGGACCTCGCGCGCCATCTCTGGGAAACGGACGACAGCGCGGCGAGATTGTTGGCGCTCTTGATCTGCCGCCCGAAGGCGTTCGACCGTGACGAGTTGGACGTCATGTTGCGCGCGGCCCGTACCCCCAAGGTGCACGACTGGCTCGTAAACTACGTGGTGAAGAAGAGCCCGCACGCCGAAGCACTGCGCCTGGCCTGGCCCGCCGATCCGGATCCGGCTGTCGCCAGTGGCGGCTGGGCGCTGACCACCGAACGGGTGGCGAAGAAGCTGGAGGGCCTCGACCTCGCGGGGCTGCTCGATGTCATCGAGGCGCAGATGAAGGATGCGCCGGATCGCCGGCAGTGGGCGATGAACCATTGTCTGGCCCAGATTGGGATCGAGCACGCCGAGCACCGCGCTCGTGCCATCGACATCGGCGAGCGCCTGGGAGTGCCCAAGGATTACCCGACACCCCCGAACTGCACCTCGCCGTACGCACCTGTCTGGATCACCGAGATGGTGCGCCGCCAGGCCCCTGATCGACGAGGCCGCGCATCATGACAAGCAGTAGCGATCTGTGGGACGAGGATGCCGCGGCTCGATACGCCGAGCGTGCCGCCGAGAAGTTCGCACCGGCCGTCCTCGGGCCGACCGTCGACTTCCTGGCACGACTCGCGGGCTCCGGGCCCGTTCTCGAGCTTGCGGTTGGCACCGGTCGGGTAGCCATCCCGCTCGTCGCCAGGGGCATCCGCGTGACCGGCATCGATCTGTCGCGACCGATGCTCGACGAGCTGCGGCGTAACATCCCTGAGCCTCAACTGCCCGTGGTCGAGGGTGACATGGCGACCACGCGAGTCGAGGGCCTGTTCTCCTTGGTCTACGTCGTCTGGAACAGCATCGGCAACGTCCGGACCCAGGCCGAGCAGGTCGAGGTGTTCCGCAACGCCGCTCGACACCTCGCCCCGGGCGGCAGATTCGTGATCGAGCTCTGGATTCCCGGTATTCGTCGACTTCCGCCCGGGCAGACCGCCGTGCCGTTTGAGGTCAGCGATCGACATGTCGGCTTCGACACCTACGACATGACGACCCAGCAAGGCACGTCGCATCACTACAGGCGCGACGATGACGGAACCACAAGGGGCCTGTTGCCGAACTCTTCCGGTGGGGGCCGTGGCGGTGGTACGCTGGTGATGGGAGCCAGTTCGATCGTCGTGGAGGTGCGGTCGCCGTGCTGGGGCGGAAGGCGTTCGAGCCGAAGCTGTTC
>JALYGH010000021.1 GCA_030777205.1 Chloroflexota bacterium | reverse complement strand
ATCGCGCGGTCATCTGACTCTCCCCTCCTGGCATGTCCCTGTACCGAACCTTGCTGTACGCGGCCCGCATCCGTCGCGGACCGGTGTGACCTCGCCCCCCATCATCAGTACGGTATCCCGCCTCCCCGAACAGGGCGGGCATCATCTGCTGCGCTTCTGCGTGCCGTCCCTTCACCATCTGGATGAGGCCGTCGGCGTCGCCCTGTCGAATCAGCTCGACGCGACGGCGGTTGAACTCGAGGACGTCGCGGACGAACTGGAGGTCGCGGTACTCGTCCACTGAGAACGGCGAGACGACGCCGCCGCGGTGCGGTCGCAGGGTGACCAGCCCCTCGGCCTCCAGGATCAGGAGCGCTTCGCGGACGGTGGTCTTGCTCCCCCCGAAGCGGGCGGCCAGGTCGGTCTCGACGAGCCGTTGGCCAGGGCCGATCTCGCCGAAAACGATCCGCTCGCGCAGGGCGGCGTAGATCTCATCCTTGATCGTCGGGCGGTCACTCTGGCTCGGGAGCTCGGCCGCACCCTTCAGGGGCAGGCTGCTGGCGCTCACGTCGTGGGCAATCTTGCCGTCGGCCGTCCCGTTCGTCGGTCTGCGCGCCTCGTGCACCCCGCTGCTCACTGGGCCGTGTAGCCGCCGTCGACGGCCAGGATGTGGCCGGTCACGAATGACGAAGCGTCCGAGCAGAGGAAGAGGGCCGGGCCGACCAGCTCCTCGGCGTCGCCGAAGCGCTGGACCGGGTGCTTCTGCTTGAAGGCGATGTAGAACTCCGGCTCCTTGTCGATCTGCCCGGCCACCAGCGGGGTCTCGATCACGCCGGGGGCGATGGCGTTCACCCGCACGCCGCGCGTCGCCCACTCGACGGCCAGGGCCCGGGTGAGCTGGACGACGCCGCCCTTGCTGGCCAGGTAGGCCGGGTTGCCGTTGTAGCCGACCAGCCCGGCAATCGAGGCGATGTTGACGATGCTGCCGCGCCCGACTTCGAGCATGACCCGCCCGGCCTCGCGACAGAACAGGAAGGTACCGGTCAGGTTGATCACCAGGACGCGCTCCCAGCGCTCCAGCTCGTACTTCTCGGCGGGGCCGCGGGCGCCGATGCCGGCCGCGTTGATCAGGACGTCCAGGCGCCCCCAGCGGTCGACGGCGGTGCGGACGCAGCGCACTGCCGACTCTTCCTCGGTGACGTCCGCTTCCAACGCCAGCGCGTCGACGCCGACCTCGCGCAGGCGTCGGGTCGTCGCCTCGGCCGCCTCGCCGACGCGGTCCACGATGGCGACGTTGGCCCCGACCTCGGCCAGCCCGAGCGCAATCGCCGTCCCAATGGCACCGCCCCCGCCGGTGATCAGGGCCGTCTGCCCATCAAGACGAAACCGATCGAGGGCACGTCGTCTGCCCGACTGCTCTGCCACGCTCACCTCCGTCGGGAATACGCCACCGTGCCGGCCGCCTCGCCGGGTGCGGCATATCATAGGCAACGCGCAGGAGCCTGTCCAAAGCCAGGACCACGAGCGTATGCGGCGCATCGGGCGAGCGAGCCCGGGCGGAACCGCGCCGGTAGCATACCTGCCGACTGCCTCGAAAGGGCGCGATGACGAGAAACGTTGACACAAGAGGTCAGTGCAGGCCGAGATGAGCGATCGCCAGTTCCGCGAATTCCACCGCATCGTCCACACCAACCCGCCGACGCGCGGGGACTTCTTGTCGAACCTGGCGCTCGGGAAGCAGATACCGGCCGGTCCCGCGCTGGCGGAGTTGTGGGACGGAATCTCGATTCAGAGTACGCTTTAATCAGGCCCGTCGGGAGCGCGGTGCCAAGGAGACGCCGTACCCGTCGAGGATGCGGCCACTGTGGCGAAAGTAGGAGCCATCGCCCAGGTTTTCGCGGCATTGGCGAACGAATGCGAAGCCGCCCACGGTAGTTGAGCGGGCGCGGGTCAGTCGAACCCTGCCGCACGTCTCCAAGAACTCGCTCGCCCGGCGGCACGACACGACCGACATCCAGCCGGGGCTCCGGGATCGGCGCGTGGAGGACAGCGTGACGACCGTTTCGATTAGCCTTGGGCGACTCCAGTCGCCCGACGCTCCTGAGCTGCGCCCGCTTCGCGAGGCAGGCCTCGATCTGAAGATCGGGCGCGGCCTGCCGACGACGCCGGTCTCGGAGGTGATCCACAACCTCCAGGGCTGCGCGGCGGTGGTCGCCGGCGGCGAGCCGTACACTGCCGACGTGTTCCGCGCCTGCCCGGAGCTGAAGCTGGTGGTCCGCTTCGGCGTGGGGTACGACGCCGTCGACATACCGGCCGCGACCGAGTATGGCGTCGTCGTCTGCACCACGCCGGGCACGAACGACTGGGCGGTGGCGGACCACGCGATGGGCCTCATCATCGACCTGGCCCACAACATCTCGCGCCACGACCGATCGATGCGGCGCGGCGAGTGGCAGGTTTTCCCCGGCGTCGACGTCTACCGGTCGACGCTCGGCATCATTGGACTCGGCAGGATCGGTAAGGGCGTGGCGCGGCGGTCGCGCGGCTTCGACATGCGGGTGATCGCCTATGAGCCGTACCCCGATCACGAGTTCGTCGTTCAGCACGGGATCGAGCTGGTCGAGCTGGACGAGGTCTTCCGCCAGGCCGACTTCGTCACGCTCCACCTGCCGGCAATGGCCGAGACGACGAAGATCGTCAACGCCCAGAAGCTGGCCCTGATGAAGCCGACGGCGTACCTGGTCAACACGGCGCGCGGCAAGCTCGTCGACGAGGATGCCCTGTACGCGGCGGTGCGGTCCGGCCGAATCTCCGGCGCCGGCCTCGACGCCTGGACGGTCGAGCCGCTCGACACCGACCGCTGGTACGCGCTGGACAACGTCGTGGTCACGCCGCACAGCGCGCCGGCGACCGGCGGGGTCTGGCGGGCGACCTGGGAGATGATCAACCGGATCGTGCTGGCTCGCCTGCGCAACGAGCCGCCGGAGGGGATGCTGAACCCGGAGGTCTGGGAGCGCCGTCGCGCCTGAGGGGCCCCCGATGCCCGGCGCCAGTCAGCTCGACCTCGCGCCCACCGCCACGCCGCCATCGGCATACCAGCCGGGGCCCCTGTGTTCATCAC
>JALYGH010000020.1 GCA_030777205.1 Chloroflexota bacterium | reverse complement strand
GATCAAGCGGATCAGCCGCGACGTGCGCGCGCTGACGCTCGGCGACACCGAGATCGCCAAGCTGTAGACCGGACTGTAGATAGACCAGGCGGTAGATAGACCAGGCGATACGTAGACCCAGCCTGTGGCTCGGTACAGTGCCGCTGGAAGATCACGTATTGTCATCCTGAGCGCAGCGAAGGATCTCTGCACGGAGCACCAGAGCGCAGCCGGCTACTCGCTCGACTGACGAGATTGGTCGGTGTGGCGTCGGGCCGTGCTGCGCAGAGACCCTTCGCTGCGCTCAGGATGACATACTTGTTGACGGAGCTACGGAGCTGCCGTCGGCTTTCGCGTGATACAGGGCGAGGATCATCCTGACGCGGGACGACCATACCGCGGAAAATCTCCAGGCAACGGACGGGGCGGAAGCATGAGCGGGCGACGGGTCGTCGTCACCGGAATGGGGGCCGTCACGCCCCTGGGCAACACGGTCAAGGCCACGTGGGACGGCTTCCTGGCCGGCCGCTCGGGCATCGGCCCGATCACGATGTGGGACGCCTCCGACCTTGAGGTCCGTTTCGGCGGCGAGGTCAAGTCCTTCACGGCGGCCGGTGCGGCGAGCCCGAAGGAGCTGCGCCAGATGGACCGCGGCTGCCAGTATGCGCTGGTCGCCGCGAACGAGTCGGTCGCGGACGCCGGGCTGGAGATTACGGACGCGAACCGCGAGCGGGTCGGCATCGTGGTCGGGACGGGCGCCGGCGGCGTCGTGCGGATCCTCGAGCAGCAGGGCGTGCTCGAGACGCGCGGCCCGGCCCGGGTGGCCCCGATGTTCCTGCCCTACTTCTTGCCGGACACGTCCTCGGGCGTGCTGGCCATCGCGCTCGGGGCAGAGGGGCCGAACATGGCGGTCGCCTCGGCCTGCGCAACCGGCACGCACGCGGTCGGCGAGGGGTTCGAGACGATCCGCCGTGACGACGCCGACGTGATACTGGCCGGCGGGACCGAGGCGAGCCTGCTCAAGGTGATCGTGGCCGGCTTCGTCAACATGCGGGCGCTCGCAACGCGCAACGAGGCACCAGAGCGAGCCTCGCGGCCGTTCGACAAGGACCGTGAGGGGTTCGTGATTGGCGAAGGCGCGGGGATCCTGCTGCTCGAAGATTTGGACCACGCGAAGCGGCGGGGCGCGCGGATCTACTGCGAGCTGGTCGGCTACGGCAGCGGCAACGACGCCTTCCACATGGTCGCGCCGTCGGAGAATGGAGTCGGCGCGGCGCGGGTGATGCGCGCCGCGCTCCGCAAGGCAGGCGCGCACGCCGGGCTTGCGCCCGACGAGGTCGACTACATCAACGCCCACGGGACGTCGACGCCCTACAACGACAAGTTCGAGACGCTGGCGATCAAGGACGTCTTCGGCGGCCACGCCCGCGAGCTGGTCGTCTCGTCGACGAAGAGCATGATCGGCCACCTGTTCGGCGCGGCCGGCGCGGTCGAGGCGGTCGCCTGCGTCAAGGCGATCGAGACGGGCGTCATCCCGCCGACGATCAACTACGAGACGCCGGACCCGGACTGCGACCTGGACTACGCGCCCAACGTGGCGCGCGAGCGGCGAGTGCGGGCGGCGATGAGCAACAGCTTCGGGCTCGGCGGCCACAACTCGACCGTCGTGTTCCGCCGCTTTGCCGATTGATGGCGCGGGAGCAGCAGCATGAACGGACCGCACGACATGGGTGGCATGCACGGCTTCGGGGCTGTCGTGCGCGAGGAGGACGAGCCGGTCTTCCACGGCGAGTGGGAGAAGCGGGTCTACGGCATCATGCGGGCCGCCATGGCGCAGGGGATCTACAACATCGACGAGATGCGCCACGGGATCGAGCGCATGCCGCCGGCCGAGTACCTCGCGTCGAGCTACTACGAACGCTGGCTCGCGTCGGCCGAGCGCCTGCTCGCCGAGAAGGGCGTCGTGAGCCCGCAGGAGTTGGAGGCGCGGATCGGCCTACTGGAGGCGGATCCGGACGCCCCGCTGCCCCGCCACGAGGATCCTGCATTCGTCGATAGCATGCGGGCGCGACTCACGGCCCGGCCGTCCTACGAGCGCCCGGGCCCCGCGCCGCACTTCGCCGTCGGCGACCGGGTGCGGGCCCGCAATGTCCATCCGACCGGGCACACGCGCCTCCCGCGTTACGCGCGCGGCAAGCGCGGGGTGATCCACGAGCTTCGAGGCTCGCACGTCTTCCCGGACTCGCACGCGCACGGGCGGGGCGAGCAGCCCCAACCCCTGTACAGCGTCCGCTTCGCGGCCCGCGAGCTGTGGGGTGACTCGGCCGAGCCGAGCCAGAGCGTATACCTGGACCTGTGGGAGGGCTACTTGGAACCGGAGGGGACATGAGCGGGAACCACGATGGCGGCCATCACGCCGAGCACTCGCGCGCCTCGCTGCGCGCCCGGGCGCTCGAGTCCTTGCTCGTCGAGAAGGGCCTGACGACGAGCGACCTGGTCGACGAGGTGATCAGCCTCTACGAGAACGACATCGGGCCGCGCAACGGCGCCAGGGTCGTCGCGCGGGCGTGGACCGATCCGGAATTCAAGCGACGGCTCCTCGCGGACGGCACGGCTGCCATCGCCGAAATGGGGTTCGGCGGGGTCCTGCTAAGCGTCGTCGAGAACACCCCGACCGTCCACAACCTGGTCGTCTGCACGCTCTGCTCCTGCTACCCGGGCAACTTCCTCGGCCTGCCGCCGACCTGGTACAAGTCGTTCTCCTACCGCTCGCGCGCCGTCATCGAGCCGCGCGCCGTGCTGCGCGAGTTCGGCCTCGAGCTGGACGAGTCGGTCGAAGTCCGCGTCTGGGACAGCAGCGCCGAGCAGCGCTACATGGTGCTCCCGGAGCGGCCGGCCGGCACCGAGGGCATGACCGAGGAGCAGCTGGCTGATCTAGTCACGCGCGACTCGATGATCGGCGTGGCGAAGGCGCTGGCGCCGGCCGGCGTCGCGTAGGGGGCGCCGATGACGGCCACACCCGACCGCCAGATCGCCGACATGGCCGGGCCGGGCGCCCTGCCGCGCAAGAACGGCGAGCTCGTGTTCGAGGACGTCTGGGAGGGGCGCGTGTTCGGCCTGGCGACCGCCATGTACCAGCGGCGCCGCTTCGAGTGGGACGAGTTCCGCGACCGGCTGATCGAGGAGATCGCCCACGCAGACGCGCACGGCGAGGCGTCGAGCTACTACGAGCGCTGGCTCTCTGCCTTCGAGCGGCTGCTCGTGGACAAGGGCCTCCTCTCGCGCGACGAGCTGGCCGCCCGCCTGGCCGACTTCGAGGCCGGCCGCCGCGACGACGTCTTCTGAGGACGTGACGCGCCGGCGGGTACGAGGCCGCCGATCAGTGGTGCAGCCGGCGGCTCCTCCTTACGCTCAAGATGACAACACGTGATCGCCTGGTGGCTGAGTACCGGGCACAAAGGGGACGAGGGATGGCAAGACGAGTGGGCAAGCATGGCGAGCACGAGAACGGAAGCACCAACGGGAAGCCACGAGAGTTCGGGTTCGAGACGCGCCAGGTGCACGCGGGGCAGCGGCCGGACCCGTACACCGGCGCCCGCGCCACGCCGATCTACCAGACCACCTCGTTCGTCTTCGAGTCCCCAGACCACGCCGCCTCGCTGTTCGAGCTGCAGGAGTACGGCAATATCTACTCGCGGATCATGAACCCCACCGTCGCCGCCTTCGAGGAGCGCGTCGCCTCGCTGGAGGGCGGGGCCGGGGCGGTCGCCACCG
>JALYGH010000019.1 GCA_030777205.1 Chloroflexota bacterium | reverse complement strand
GCCCTGGCCGACCCGGATGACAGGCTGCGCGAGATAGCGCGGTTGCAGCAGCGGGCGTGGTCGCTCGAAGCCGAGATCGCGGAACGCGAGCGCGCCGAGGCGGCCCAAGCGCTGCTCGCCCGGGCCGGCGAGATCCTCGCCGCCTCGCTCGACTGGGAAGCGACGCTCGATCGCGTCATCGGCCTGGCCATGCCGGCGCTGGCCGACTTCGGCTTCTTCGACGTGATCGAGGCGGAGGGGAAGGTCCGGCGGATCGCGCGTGCCCACCAGGATCCGCGCCGGCAGGCCATCCTGGACGCCAGCCGCTGGGCGCCCGCCGACCACCCGGACCTGAACGTCTGCGCGCTGACGACCGGTCGCACCGGCGTTCACCCGGACATCACCGACGCCTGGATGCGGGCCGTGGCCACCGGGCCGGAGCACCTGGCTATGCTGCGGGCCCTGGCGTTCCGATCCATGGTCACCGTGCCGCTCCGTCACGGCGAGCGGACGCTGGGGGCGCTGACGCTCTTCTACGCCGACTCGGGTCGGCGGTACACCGAGGCCGACGTCGCGCTCGTCGAGGAGGTCGCCCGACGGGCCGGGATGGCGGTGGAGAATGCTCGTCTATACGGGGAGGCGCAGGCGGCGATCAGGGCCCGGCACGAGTTCCTGTCGATCGCCTCGCACGAGCTGCGCAACCCGGTAGCCGGCATGAAGGGGGCGGCCCAGATGCTGCGCCGCGCGGAGCGGCGTGGGCAGTTCGATGCCGAGCGGGTGGACCGCTACGTGGAGATCATCGAGCGAACGGCCAATCGGCTCGCCACTCTGACCGAGGATCTGCTCGACGTCTCACGCTTGCAGGAGGGCGTGCTGCCGCTGCGGCCGCAACGGATCGATGTCGCCGCGCTCATCGGCTCGGTCATCGCGCGCCTGCAAGCCCAGAGCGAGGCGCACCGGCTGGTACCGGATCTCGGCCGCGGCCCCTGCCCGGCCGATGTCGACCCCGACCGCCTGGAACAGGTTGCGGAGAACTTGCTGAGCAATGCCATCAAGTACACGCCGGACGGCGGGGAGATCCGCGTGACGCTGGCGACCGAGGCGGGCGCGATCCTGCTCACCGTGCGCGACTCGGGCATCGGGCTACCGGCAGACGCCCTGGATCGAATCTTCGAGCCCTTCGGGCGGGCGCCGAACGCCGTCGGGCGCAACATCCCGGGGCTCGGCCTCGGGCTCTACATCTGCCGCCAGATCGCCAAGCGGCACGGCGGCCGCCTCTGGGCCGAGAGCGAGGGCGAAGGGCAGGGCACGACGCTGCGGCTCTGGCTGCCCGCCCCGAGCAGTGGCGCGCGCGAGGCGCCCCCCCGATGCCTGAGGGGCGTCGCGTCCTGGTCGTCGAGGACGAGGACACGATCGGCGAGGTCGTGGCCGATGCCCTTGCTGACGAGGGCTACGAGGTCCGCCGGGCCAGGAACGGGCGCGAAGGCCTCGACCTCCTCCAAGGGTGGCAGCCGCGGCTGATCCTGCTCGACTTGATGATGCCGGTGATGGACGGCCGGGCCTTCCGCGCCGAGCAGCGGCAGCTTGGTGGGGAAGCGGCGGCCGTGCCGGTCATCGTCCTGTCCGGCGCCCACGAGGCGCGGGCCCGGGCCGCCGAGCTCGGGGCTGTCGAGGCCCTCACCAAGCCGTTCAACCTCGACCAGATGGTCGCGACGGTCGGGCGCTGGATACGAGGCTGCAACGGGGGCGGCGCGGAGCCCCACTCCCCGCGGGCCTGAGACGAAGCAACCCTTCCCAGCGCGTGGCCCGCACGTAGCCCAGCAATCTGCCCCGTTCTGCCTGGGCCCATGGTACAATCGGCCACCCTTGGTAGGAGACCGCGGCGCCGAATCGGTGGCATCGGGAGGGTGGCATGCCCGTCGTGACGATTGCGCGTCAGCTCGGCAGCTACGGCAACGAGATCGCCCGCGCCCTCGCCGCGCGGCACAACTTCCGCTACCTCGACACCCGCAGCCTCCCGGACTACGTCCGCGAGTTCGGCGACGTCGAGCCGACCGCCCCCGAGTTGGCCGAGACCCGGCCGACGTTCTGGGAGCGCCTCAATGAGGAGCGCCGCCGCCACGCGATCATCGTCCGCTGCGGCGTCTACAACTTCGCCAAGGACGACGACTGCGTCATCGTCGGCCTCGGCGCCAACTTCCTCCTGCGCGGGCTCGACCAGGTGTTGCGCTGCATGACGATCGCCCCGCTGGAGACCCGCATCAGGCGCGTCGTCGAGCGCTCGGACGGGTCGATCGACCGGGCCGCCGCTACCGACGCGATCCGCCGCTCCGACCGCGAGCGGCACGGCTATATCCGGTACATGCACAACACCGAGTGGACCGACGTCCACGGCTACGATGTGGTCCTCAACACCCAGGTTCTGACCCCGGACCTGGGCGCCGACTACATCACGTACACCCTCGAGCGGGCCGAGATTGGCCCGACGGCCGGCTCGATCCAAAAGATCGAGGATCTGGCGCTCGCCAGCCGCGTCGAGGCGGTCCTGATCTCGAACGCCGGCATCTGGGTCCACGGCCTGCGCGCCACGTCGGATCGCGGCGTCGTCACGATCGCCGGCGAGGTCATCACCGACGAGGACCGCGAGTACGCCGAGGACGTCGCGCGTGGCGTCGAAGGCGTGCGGGCCGTCGTCAACGAGCTGCGCATCCAGCCGCCCCCGCTTACGGGCATGTAAGCCACTCGGATGACCCGGGACATCGTCGGCCACGAGCGGGCGGTCGACCTGCTGCGCCGGTCGATCCACAACCAGCGGCTCGGCCACGCCTACCTGCTCAGCGGCCCGCGCGGCATCGGCAAGCGGACGTTGGCAGTCGAGCTCGCCCGCGCCGTGAACTGCGAGACGGGCAGCGGCGCGGCGCTGCCCGGCCTGGCCGATGGGGCCGAGCCACCGTGCGGCGCCTGCCGCCGCTGCCGCTTGATCGCCGAGGGCAAGCACCCGGAAGTCCGCCTCGTCGCCGTCCAGCCGCCGCACAAGGTCATCCGCGTCGCCGACGTCGAGTCGATCCAGGCCGACGCGGCGCTCCGGCCCGCCGACGCCTACCGCAAGGTCTACGTGGTCCAGCAGGCCGAGCTGCTCCACCCGGACGCCGCCAACCGCCTGCTCAAGACGATCGAGGAGCCGCCCCCATCGGTCATGCTCGTCTTGACGACCGTCGATCCCGAGGCGACGCTCGAAACGATCGTCTCGCGTTGCCAGCACATCCGGCTGCGCCCGCTGCCGATCGACCGCCTCGCCCACGAGCTCGGCAGGCGGGGGCTGGCGCCGGAGCGGGCCCAGCTCCTGGCCGCGCTCGCCGAGGGCGCCGTCGGCCGGGCGCTCACTCTCGCCGCCGACGAGCGACTCCTGGAGCGACTGTCCCGCCTGCTCGACGACCTGGACGACCTCCTCCTCGCCGACCGCGTCGAGCGCCTCCAGTACGCCCGGACGCTCGGGGACGCCTGGGCCAAGAACCCGGAGGCCGTCCGCGAGGCGCTCGAGACCTGGCTCCGCTGGTGGCGCGACGTGCTGCTCGTCCAGCGCGGCGCGGTAGGCCGGGTCGTCAACGTCGACCGCCGGACCGATCTCGATCGCCACGCGAGCGGCCTGGCGCCGGCGGCCGTCGGGGCCGCGATCGCGCAAGCCCGGGACACCCTCCAGATGCTCGATCAGAACGTGAACGCGCGCCTAGCGCTCGACGTGGCCCTGCTCGACCTGCCGCGCCGGGCCCGCGCCGCGTGAGCAGGTTCACTCATCGTGCGCATCGCCGGCGTCCGGCCGCCCCCCACCTCGCCCCGCTGGGATGACGGCCGCTTGCGCTACGCGGATGCTGGCGCGCTGCCGCTTGCGCCCGGCGACTGGGTCGTCGTCGAAGGCGTTCCCGGTGGCGACGCCCCGGCTCGCCCTTCCGAGGTCGACGGTGCCCAGGCCGGCGCCTCCGGGTCCGCCGATGCGCTCCGAGACGACGCCAACGGTGTTCCGAGGGCGGACGAGCCATGGGTCGGCGAGGTCGTCGTCGCACCCGAGCAGATCGTCGAGGCGGCCCCGCTCGGCGCGCTGCCGCGCGTCATCCGGCTGGCCCCGGCCGACGAGCGGCCGGCCGCCCGGACCGTGGGCGCCGGCCTCGGCCTGTTGCGGTCGCTCGACCTGCCTGACTGGGCCGTCCATCCAAGGTCGACCCCCTCGATCGCACCGGAACCGAGCGCGCCCCACTCGGGCTCGACCCAGTCGAGCCCGGCCCAGCCAGACTCGGCCAGGTCCAGCTCGGCACGCCCGAACTCAGCGACCGCCGCGTCGCCCGACGATCACCGCCCCGAGCCCCAGGACGAGGGCGAGCAGCCCGGTCCCGATCCAGCTCCATCGTAGCGGCGAGGGCCACCCGGCGAGCTGGTTGACCGTATTGGCCATCGCCCCGAGCCGAGTGCGCCCCGCTCCCGCGATTCCATCGGACTCACCCTGCGCGCCGACCTCGCGGGACGCCGTGCTCGTG
>JALYGH010000018.1 GCA_030777205.1 Chloroflexota bacterium | reverse complement strand
GCGGGTGCTCCCTTTCGGGGACGCCGAGTTCGATGCGGTCCTCGCCGTCACGACGCTCTGCCACGTGCCGGACAGCGAGCGGGCCATTCCGGAAATGGTCCGGGTCAGCCGTCCTGGCGGGCGGGTGGGCGTCTTCGATCGGGATAACGATTCGTACATCATCTCCCATCCAGATCGAGTACTCACCCGCCGCATCGTCGCGGCCGGGTCCGATCACTCGGCGGTGAATAGCTGGATCGGCCGGCAGTTGCCCCGCCTGATGGTCGAGGCCGGGCTCCGGGACGTGCGCGTGCGCGCGTTCGCCTCGATCGAGCAAGACCCGACCGGCTTCTACGCCACCAATGCAGGCGCGCGCTGGGCGGACATCGCCGTGCAAGTCGGCGCGATCTCGGGTGAGGAGCGGCAACGGTGGTTGGATCAGTTGTGCGCCGAGCAAGCGGCGGGAGGCTTCATTGCCGGCCTGACCCACCTGTTCGTCTGGGGCACCCGCCCGGAGTAGAGCGAGTGCCCGTGGGACGCATGCCCCTCGCCGCATCGTCGCGAGCAGCCCGGGTGGATTCGAGGTGCCGGCGCCCCCGATCGCAACTCGGTCGTGCGGAGGCCGGCGCATCGTCGAAGAGAGGCCGGTCGGCAGGGCCTACTCGGAACTCGGCGACCGAGAAGGTTCGACGACGGCCGACCGGGCACCCAGGTTCTCCAGCAGCCGGTCACGCAGCCGCTCGATGGCCGGCGGGCGGGCCGGCCGCCGTGTCGCCGTTACGGACGGCGCCGGTTCTGCCCCGTTCGAGTCGGTCAGGTCCTCCTGGAGCAGCCGGCGTGGGAAGCTCGGTAGCGGGCGGATTCCCTCGCCGAGCCCGATCGCCACGGCGTGGCCCGGATTCGAGCTATCCGCCCAGGCCTGTTCGAGCTCGGCCGGGCTGATCAGCAGGTTGCGCCCGTACTCGGTGGCGTAGGCCGCGTCGTTGTAGATGAAGTCCTCGCCAGCCAGCCCGGTGATCACCACGTAGTGGTCGAAGTCGGTCTGCGAGCCGAGGTGGCCGGGCAGCTTGCGGTACTTGGTCAGCGTGATAACCGGGTGGCCGGCCGCGACATGGCGGCGGATCTCCTCGATCGTCCAGCCCTGGAGGCTGCCGCGCCCCGAGCCGAAGACGGTCAGGCCGGCCTCGCGCGCGATATTGGCCAGGATGTACAGGCTGGTGCCCTGGTCGGCGTCGTAGTTCCCGACGAGGTAGTTCAGGTAGTCGCGGACCGACGCCGGGTCCACGTCGAGGCCGAACGCCGCCAGGACCATCGCCAACGAGGCCGGGCCACAGTTGACGAGCGAATACGTCGTGCCATCGATCTGGGTGCGGAAGGGAACCGCCAGCATGAGGGACGTGTCGGTCGCCGTCGCGCGGAGCGGCTCCGAGGGCGACGTGGCGCCGCCCGCCCGCATCGCGGCGAAGCTCGCGATCACGCGGCGTGGCGGGGCGCTCGGGACTGCCGCCGGGGCCTCGGTTGCCGCCTCGTCCTCGACCGCTGCCTCGTCCTCGGCCGAGGAGGTCGGGGCGCTGGCAACGGGCGCGACCGCCGCGCTCGGCGGCAGGAAGAGGGCCGGTGCCGTCGCCACCTCGGTCACGACGGCCGCGACTGCCTCGCCGTCCTCAGTCGCCTCACCATCCGCGGCCATCTCGTCGTCCTCGCCCTCCGGCGTGTTCGGGTTGAGCCCGTCCTCGGCCGGACCCGGCGCCGAGTCGCCCGCCACCCGCGACGGGACCGTCTCCGGCGAGCTACTCGCCATTGGCGCTGCCCTCACCGGCGCGGCCAGGATGGTTGGTGGCGCCGACGAGGAGGCCGGCTCCCGCTGGGCAGCCGGCGCAGGATCTGGCGTCGGGGCCGGCTCATGCGTCGGTCCCCGGTTCGGGGCGACGGCGGCCGCGGGGTCGGGGGCCGCCGTCGGCGCCAGCCTGAAGTCGGCCCGCGCCGCCTTGTCGCCCGCGACCAGCGTGAGGCCGAGCGTCGGATCACCGGTCACCTGCATGCCACCCGGAGGCACGACCCGAACGCTGTACTTGCCCGGCCGGAGCTGCTCGAAGGCATAGCGTCCACCGGAGTCC
>JALYGH010000017.1 GCA_030777205.1 Chloroflexota bacterium | reverse complement strand
GCCACCGCCTTCGCGCCGCACCGGGCGGTCGAGCGGCTGCGTCGCCACTTCCAGACCGGCGCGCTCGGGAGCCTCGGGCTCGACGACCGCCCGCTGGCGGCGCGCGCGACGGCAGCTCTGCTGGAGTACGTCGAGGAGACGCTGCCGGCCGCCGCCGACATCCTGGACCGGATCGAGCTGTACGCGATCGAAGGCTCGATGGTGCTCGACGCGGCCACGCGGCGCAGCCTGGAGTTGACCGAAGGGCTCCGCTCCGGCAGCCGGCGCGGCTCGCTGCTCGAGGCCGTCGACGAGACGAGCACGGCGATGGGCGCCCGGCTGCTGCGCCAATGGCTCACTCGTCCGCTGCTCGATCCCGACCAGATCGTCGCCCGCCACGACGCGGTCGGCTGGCTCGTCGACCATCGCGACGAGCGGTCCACGCTGGCCGAGGCGCTCGGGCGGCTGCCCGACCTGGAGCGGCTGGCCGGGCGGGCGGCGCAGCGGATCCTGAACCCGCGCGAGGCGCTCGCGCTGGCCGTCGGCGCGCGCCTGCTGCCGACGCTGGTCGAGACACTCGCCGGGGCGGCTGTCCCGCTGCTGGCCGAGCTGCGCGGGCGGATCGGAGATTTTCGGGAGTTGGCGGACCGGATCGAGGCGACGGTCGCGAGCCCGCCGCCGGCCAACTTCGGCGAGGGTATCATCAGGCCCGGCTGCTCAACCGAGTTGGACGAGACGCGCGCCCTGGCCGGGGACACTCGCGCCTGGATCGCCGATCTCGAGCGGCGCGAGCGCGAGCGGACCGGCGTGCGCGGCCTGAAGGTCGGCTACAACCGCGTCTTCGGCTACTACTTCGAGGTCTCGAAGGCCGCGCTGGCGCAGCCCACCGACTACTACCAGCGCGAGCGGACCGGCGTGGCGACCGTTGGCGAGCACCTCGAGAAGCTGGGCTACCTGCGCCGGCAGACCCTGGCAAGCGCCGAGCGGCTCGCGACGCCGGAGCTCCAGGCGTACGAGCTAAAGGTCCGCAATGCCCAGGAGGAGGTCGTCCGCCTCGAGCGCCAGGTCTTCGCCGCGCTGGTCGCGGCAGCGGCCGAGCTGGCCCGGCCGCTGCTCGACAGCGCCGGGGCCGCCGCCCAGCTCGACGTGCTGGCGAGCTTTGCTGAGACGGCAGTCCGGCGGCGGTACTGCCGCCCGGTCGTCGTGGACGGCGGCACGCTCGAGATCGACGGCGGGCGCCATCCGGTCGTCGAAGCGTCGCTCGGCGAGGGGATGTTCGTCCCGAACGACACGGCGCTCGGCGGCGAGCATCCGGTCGTCGCGGTGCTGACGGGGCCGAACATGGCCGGCAAGTCGACCTACCTGCGCCAGGTGGCGCTGATCGTCCTGCTGGCCCAGGTCGGGAGCTACGTCCCGGCCGACGCGCTCCGGCTCGGGGTCGTCGACCGGATCTTCGCTCGCGTCGGCGCCCAGGACGATCTCGCCGCCCAGCGCAGCACGTTCATGGTCGAGATGATCGAGACGGCCAACATCCTCCGCAACGCTACCCCGCGCAGCCTGCTCGTGCTCGACGAGATCGGGCGCGGCACGAGTACGTTCGACGGGATCGCCGTCGCGCGGGCGGTCGTCGAGCACATCCACGAAAGCCCGCGCCTCGGCTGCAAGACGCTGTTCGCGACCCACTACCACGAGCTGGCCGAGCTGGGCGACTCCTTCGAGCGCGTCACGAGCCTCCAGATGGAGGTGCTCGAGCGCGGCGAGGATGTGGTCTTCCTGCATCACGTCGCGCCCGGCGCCGCCGACCGCAGCTACGGCGTCCATGTCGCACGGCTGGCCGGCGTGCCGGAGGCGGTGACGCACCGGGCGGCCCAGATCCTGGCCGAGCTGGAGCGCGGGCGCGGCGGCAATGCGGGATCGGGGTCGAGCGCGAACGGACGCCAGACGGCGAGTCTCCCGCGTCCGATCACCGGCAGCCGGTCGGCGGCCGACGACGGCCACGAGCCGCCCGCCGGCGCGCCTTCTGCGAACGGTCATCATCCGGCCCTGCGCCGACTCCGCCACGTCGACCCGCTCCAGATGACGCCGATCCAGGCACTCACCGAGCTGGAGACGCTCGCGCGCCTCGCCACGGAGGAAAGCTGACGAGATCTGGACAGGATGAACAGGATTCGCAGGATGATTGGGAGGGAGCCGTGTCGTGCTGACGTCGCGATGGTCGTCGCGTCGTCCCTCCGTCCAATCCTGTCCAAAATCGCCTCACCGGGCCGGAAATGCCGATCCGTCGCCTGACGCCCGCCGTTGCCGCGCGCATTGCGGCCGGTGAGGTGATCGAGCGGCCGGCCTCGGTGGTCAAGGAGCTGGTCGAGAATGCGCTCGATGCGGGCGCCCGGCGCGTCACGATCGACCTCGCCGGCGGGGGGCTCGACGAGATCGTCATCGCCGACGACGGGCACGGTATCGCGCCAGACGACCAGCCGCTGGCGTTCGTCCGCCACGCCACCAGCAAGCTCGAGACAGACGTCGATCTTGAGCGCGTGGCGACGCTCGGGTTCCGCGGCGAAGCTTTGGCCAGCATCGCCGCCGTGGCGGACGTCGACCTGCTCACCCGGACCGCCGACAATCCGCACGCCTGGCTGGTGACGGTCCGCAGCGGGCAGGCCGAGGCAGCGGTCGCGGCGACGCGCGCCGTTGGCACGACGGTCACCGTGCGCGGGCTGTTCGCCGAGCTACCGGCCCGGCGCAAGTTCCTGCGCGGCCGCTCGGCGGAGGCCGGGCAGGTGACGAACCTGGTGAGCGCGTTGGCGCTGGCGTTCCCCGAGGTGTCGTTCCGGCTGCGCGCCGAGGGGCGCTGGCTGGTCGAGACGCCTGGCGACGGCGACCTCGTCGCGGCCGTCGTCGCCGTGCACGGGCGATCGGTGGCCGGCTACCTGGTGCGCGTGGCGCCCGACGAGGACGAGCGGGCCAGGACGATCGTCGACGGCTGCCTCGGCTGGGGTGAGGCCACGCTACCCACTCGGGCCGGGATCACGCTGCTCGTCAACCGCCGCTGGGTCCAGAGTCGAGCGCTGTCGTTCGCGGTCGACGAGGCGTATCGATCACTGATCCCGGTCGGGCGCTACCCGATCGCCATGATCGACATTACGGTGCCGTCGCACGAGGTCGACGTCAACGTCCACCCGCGCAAGAGCGAGGTCCGCCTGCTGCACGAGCGGGCCGTCTTCGCCGCCGTCCAGCGTGCGATCCGCCGCACCCTGGCCGGGGTCGGGGGGCCGCGCCCGACGACGCTGCTCACGCCGGAGCCCGCCTCGGCCGCCCGCGAGGATGCAGGCTGGACGAGCGGTTTGAAAGTGCTCGGGCAGGCCGGCGGCACCTATATCATCGCCGAGGGCGCGGCCGGGCTGTACCTCGTCGATCAGCACGCCGCCCACGAGCGGATTCTGGCCGAGGAGCTGCACGCCGCCTGGGACGGGCGGGGCGAGCAGCAAGCGCTCCTTGAGCCGGCGATCG
>JALYGH010000016.1 GCA_030777205.1 Chloroflexota bacterium | reverse complement strand
CCCGCGGCAGCCAGGCGGGTGCCGACCAGTCCCTGTCGCGGGCTGAACAGGTACACCAGCGCGAACGCCGCCCCCTGCATCAAGACGACCATGCCCCCGGGGGCGGTGTTCAGGTAGTAGCTGACGTAGAGACCGATTGCCGCGCACAGCATCGAGATCGTGGGCGCGATCACCAGCATCCGCCCGAAACGATCGGTGAGCAGGTACGCCGTCGCGCCGGGGATGATCAGCATCGCCACGACCAGGATCACGCCGACCGCCTGGAGCGCGACGATCGACGTGAGGGCCAGCAGCCCCAGCAGCGTGGCGCCGAGGACGCGCGGGTCGAGGCCGATCGCATGGGCGTGGGTCGGGTCGAAGGCGTAGAGCGTGAAGTCGCGCCGCTTGAGGATCAGGATGCCGAACGTGAGCGCCCCGAGGACGGCCACCTGGATCAGGTCGGACCGGCTGATGCCCAGGATGTTGCCGAAGATGATGTGGTTCAAGTCCGTCTGACTCGGGGTGACCGAGATCAGCACGAGCCCGAGGGCGAACAGGGTTGTGAAGACGATCCCGATGGCCGCGTCCTCCTTGACTCGGCTGGTACCCTTGACCACGCCGATCAGCACCACGGCCAGGAACCCGAAGATCGCCGCGCCGATGAAGAACGGAATCCCGAGCACGTAGGCGAGCACGACGCCCGGCAGGACGGCGTGGGAGACCGCGTCGCCCATCAGGGACCAGCCGATCAGCACCAGCCAGCACGACAAGACCGCGCAGACCGTGGACGCGATCACGGCGGTCGCCAGCGCGCGGGCCATGAAGGCGTAGCCCAGTGGCTCGACGAGGACGTCCAGCGGGCTCACGCGTGGACTCCGTTGCGGCCGAGGACGTCCAGGCCGAACGCCAGCGCCAGATTGTGCGGCTGCAGCACCTCGGCCGGCTCGCCATGGATCAGCACCGTGCGCATGAGTAGGATCGCGTCGTCGGCGAGCGACGGAAGCGCGTGGAGGTCGTGCGTCGAGACCAGGATCGTCGCGCCGTCGGCGGCCAGCTCCTTCAGCAGGCGTATGATCGTCGCCTCCGAGCGCTTGTCGACGCCGGCGAACGGCTCGTCCAGCAGCAGCGTCGTGGCGCCCTGGGCGATCCCCCGCGCGACGAACGTCCGCTTCTTCTGCCCGCCGGAGAGCTGGCCGATCTGTCGGTCGGCGTACTCGCGCAGCTCGACCCGTTCGAGGGCGAGGTCGACCGCCGCGTGATCGGCCTTCCTCGGGTGGCGCATGAAGTTCATGCGCCCGTAGCGGCCCATCATCACCACGTCCCGGACAGAGATTGGGAACGCCCAGTCCACGTCCTCGCTCTGGGGCACGTAGCTGATGATGCCGGCCTTCCGTGCCCGATCCGGCGGCCCGCCGTTGACGGTGACCGTGCCGCTGTCGGGCTTGACCATGCCCATGATTGACTTGAAGAGGGTGGACTTCCCGGACCCGTTCATTCCCACGAGTCCACAGATCCGCCCGGCGTTGATGCTCGCGGTCGCGCGGTCGAGGGCAAGGACGGCGCCATAGTGGACGGTGACGGCGTCCACCCGAATCGTCGGCTCGCTCACCGGGCGCTTCGGGTGAGGGCGGCGACGATCGTCCTGGCATCGTGGCGGATCAGGTCGAGGTAGGTCGGGACCGGGCCGCCCGCCTCGGACAACGAGTCGACGTAGAGGGTGCCCCCGTAGGCGGCCCCCGTCGCCTCGACGACCTGCATCATCGGCGCATTCGAGACGGTCGATTCGCAGAAGACGGCCGGCACCCGGTTCTCCTTGACGAACTCGATGGTGCCAGCAATCTGCTGGGGCGTGGCCTGCTGCTCGGCGTTCACGGCCCAGATGTACCTTTCTTTGAGCCCGGCATCGCGCGCAAGATACGAGAATGCGCCCTCGCAGGTGACCAGGGCGCGCTGATGCGGGGGCAGCGCGCTCAGCCTCGAGACCAACTCGTCGTGGACGGCCTGGAGCTTCGCCTTGTACGCCTCGCCGTTCGCCTTGTACTCCGCGGCGCTCTTGGGGTCCAGCTCGCTGAACGCTCCGACCATGTTGTCGACGTAGATCTTCACGTTGAGCGGCGACATCCAGGCGTGGGGATTCGGCTTGCCCTGGTAGGTATCCTCCGCGATGTTGATGACCCGGACCCCGTCGCTCACCACGAAGTGCGGCACGTTCAGATCCTCGACGAACTGCGCGAACCAGGCCTCCAGGTTCAGGCCGTTGTCCAGGATCAGGTTCGCCCGGACGGCCTTCTTGATGTCGTCGGGTGTGGGCTCGTAGCCGTGGATCTCGGCGCCGGGCTTCGTGATTGACTCCACCCGCAGTTTGTCTCCGGCCACGTTGGACGCGATGTCCGCCAGGACGGTGAACGTCGTGAGGACCACCGGGCGAGCGTCGGCGCCGTCTGCCGGGCTCCGTCCGCATGCCGCGAGCACGAGCGCGGTCGCGACGAGGAGCGCCAGCCTCGGCACGCGTGGAATACCACCCGGGGGCGCATCGCCCCGACGCCTACCCCTGACCTGCATCCTGCCTACCCTCCTCGCTACGGCTACCGTTCATGTCAGTATAAAGTTCGTCGGACCGAAGCGCCAGCTCCGTAAAGGCGTAATGTCGTGCCCCCACGCGGATGCCCGCCTGACGCGGCTCGCCACGCAAGTCACACGTCGATGGTCTGCCGCCTACCGCGCTCCCGCCACGGATCGCCGTGGCGATCCACCAGCGGCTGCCCGAAGGCAGCTCCGTCACGCCATCGCCCTCGGCTCAGAGAGGGTCGAGCATGACGCTAACCCTGCCACCTCGCTGCTCGCGAGGTCGTCCTGCCACCGTACTCGGCCCGCACGACGAACCACCGGCCAACGAGGCGGCGGCCGGGAGGCGCTCGGGCGTTGCGACGCGGGCGGACAATGATGGCGATCACCCGCCGCCACTCGACGATCCGCGACGCCGACCTGACCGTGGTGCTCGACGGCAGCACGGAGATGGAGCAGGAAACCCACGCCAAGCTGCTGGCGCTGGAAGAAGCGCGCGGTGGTGCCCCAGACCCATGTGACGGTCCCGTTCCCAGGCCTTTTGATGTCCAACTCGGCGCGCCCTGGCGCTGCGGCTCGGCGCCCATCCTTGCTGACGATGATGACCACCCCGCTCGCGTCTCCCCTCACCCAGTAGAGCACCCGCCTTTCGTGTCTCTCCACCTATCGAGACAGCTCCGGGGCGTGGTCACCGCACGATCACCTCGCGAACGGCGCGCTGCGCGTCCAGGGCCGCATGGCGCACCAGGAGCTGATCCAGGCTCCGAATCCGCGCCAAGCCGAGAACTGCCACGACCTCGTGGTCGGACAGGCCCTGGGCTCGCAGCCAGTGCGCGCAGGCGGCGCGCAGCGACGCGGCTTCAACGACCGGCAGGCCGGCGCGGCGACAGGCGTCGTGGAGCACGTCGCGGGCGGCCCAATAGCTGAGCGGGCGACCGGACGCGCCGCGGGCGCAGATGACCGGGCCGGACATAGCCTCGATCGGGGCGCCGCACGACGCCGCC
>JALYGH010000015.1 GCA_030777205.1 Chloroflexota bacterium | reverse complement strand
GTATGGAATTCGATACAAGCCAGGCGGAGGCCCAAACGACGTATGAAGGGCAGGCCTACTTCTTCTGCTCCGAGGAGTGCCGACGCACGTTCGAAGAGAATCCAAAAGAGTTCGTGGGCAAGTAGACCATCAGGCCGAAAGGCCCTTACCCCCTCGTCTAGTCGAGATAATGCTGGATTGAACCCGACACCGAATGGTAGTCTGTTCTACTCAGATGACGTGCTCTCATGCTGGCAGGGCACATTGACGTAGCCAGAGCGGAACGGCTCCACGCGGCCGGTGTCGGGATCGAAACGGTGGCGCCAGATGCAGCCGTTGTCGTTGCCGAGCAGGTGCAGCGAGACGGACGTGACGTCCGATGTCGTCCGGACCCGGTGGATGTCGTTCTCCGGCAGCAGCTCGTAGAAGTCGCCCGGCCGGAGCGTCGCCGTCTGGGTCAGCTCCAGGTCGGCGTACCCCTCCCTGGACGCGTCGTCGCGGCGTGCGAAGACCTCCTCGGCCTGCTCGCCTCGGTAGAGCCCGACCAGCCCCCAGGCGAGGTGGTCGTGGACGGGCGTCTCCTTCCCCGACGGCACGACCAGCGACGAGAACGCCAGGCTGCCGTCGGTTGCCCGGTACAGCAGCCACATCCCGATGCCTCGGCCCATCTTGCTCTTCTCGGACAGCTCCTGGTACTCGTCCGGCAGCCACGTCTTGTCGGCCAGCAGCTCGGCGAAGTGGGGCCGGATCGCCTCGATCACGGCATGCGGGTCGGCGTGCTGATCGCGCGCCGCTTTTACCTGCTCGATGAACGACCTGATGCGCGGATTGTCCAGGACGTACTCATCCTGGCCCTGGCTGGCTTTCTGGCTCATGTGTCTCCTCCACGTTGGCGCGAGGACGTCCACGGCCGCTCGGCAAACTCCGTACTCCGGTTCAGCCCGCGCGATGGCGTGTGTACGGATGAGGCTGGCCGCGCCCGCCGAACGGCTCGAACCACTTCGGAAAATCGAGCGGCGTCCCGTAGAACCGCCGTCGCGCCTCGCTCGGCTTGAGCTGGTCGAGGCGCGGATCGTACAGGGTGAGGAACTCGGTGCGCTCGCACGCGACCGGGAAGAGCTGGGTCAGCGGCGCGTCCTCGCCCCACTCGTCGAGGATCATCTCGGCGCGGTCGACGATCGCGTGGAAGGCGAGCTGCTCGGCCAGGTTGGCCAGCGGGTGGTCATCCGGGGACCGTAGCTTCCAGGCGACGACCATCAGCGTGACGAAGAAGCGCCGGGCAAAGCTCTCGTCATATCGCGGCCCGAACGCCCGCGGCAGGAAATCGGCCATCGCCAGGTCCGCGAATGCCTGCCCCTGCTTGAGCGCCGCGAGGTCGTCTGCGAAGTCGTCGATCAAGTCGATCACCGCCTCGCCGAGCGCCGCCTGCTGGACGGAGCTGACGAGCGAGCGGGGGTAGTGCGCAGCGCCGATCGGCATGGCTCACTCCTCCTCGTCGGCAGCGCGATCGATGAGCTCGGCGAGGTAGGGAGGTATGGGCAAAGGCGGCCCGCCGAGCTCGGGCGTCCGGGGGTCCGGAATCCCAAGCCGTCGCAGCTTCGCCGCGAGCAGCCGGGCCAGCTCCTGCTCGGATTTGCGCACCTTCGGGTCCGATTCGAGCACGTCGGCGTTGATCGCGTCCAGGTAGGCGAGCATGTGGACGTGCTGCCGGTCGAGCAAGTCGGATCCGGCGCTGCGCGGCTGCCCCTCCGGGCCGCCGGCCAGCAGCTCGGCCAGCGCGCCGAGGGCCGCGCCGCGATCCGCGTCCCCGAGTGGCGGCAGGTCAAACAGGTCGTCCGGACCGCCCTCGTCGTCCTCGCCCCGCGGGACCACGTAGGGATGGACCGGGTCGCGATCCCGAAACGGCTCGAACCAGCCGTCCAGCTCCTCGTCCGGCTCGTCCGCGTCGGCGGGCCGCCGCGCCGCGTACAGCGACTCCACGTCCGCCCCGCTCAGCACAGCCCGGCCGAACTGGGCCAGGGCCAGCTCCCCACCGCTCTCCCCGGCGCGCTCCCGAACGGCGCGGACGGCCGCCCGAAGGACCATCGCCTCGGCCAGGCAGGCCGGCACGTACGGCTCCGGCTGCGCGAGCTTCCAGCCGACCATTATGGCGCACGTCGCGAAGCGGCGGACGACGTACGGCGTGTAGCGGTCGGAGTAGGCCGAGGGGAGCGTAGCGAGGACCGGGTGCTCGACGGCAGGTATCGGCACGCCGTCCTCGTCGTCCTCGTCGTCCTCGTCGATCGCTCCCAGCTCGTCGTCGTCCACCTCGACGGCCACGGCGTCGAGCCACTGACCGGTGAGCTCGTCCATCACATAAGTGAGCGCGCGCTGCTGCTCGGGCGGCAAGCTGTCGCTGCCGACGGAATCGGTGCCGATCGTCATGTCTGCCCCCGAACGGCATGAGTTCGGCGAGTTCGATACGGGATACGGTACACCACGCCGGGCGGTAGGTGGCGCGGCGCGCGGCAGCCCCGGCCTGCGAACAACTCGTTGGGTCAGGGCTTGCCCCCGCCGGCTACTCGAGCGCGACGCGGCGCTCGATCTTCGACTCGTCCAGCTCGATGCCCAGGCCGGGCGCGGTCGGCAGCGGGATCGAGCCGCCCTCCGGCTGCAGGTACGTCCGGTGGAAGTGCTGCTTGGCCGGCTGGGCCATCAGCAGGAACTCGGCCATCGGGAACGTGATCGGCGCCTGCGAGGCGATCACGTGGACGGCCGCCCAAATCGAGTGGCCGTGCGGGATGACCGGCCGCCCGAACGCCGAGGCGAGCACGCCAATCTTGACCAGCTCGCTGATCCCGCCGCACCAGTCCGGGTCGGCCTGGATCACGTCGATCCCCTCGGCCTGGAGGAGCTGCAGGAACCCCCAGCGCGTGTACTCGTGCTCGCCGGTCGCGATCGGCACCCGCGTCGTCCGCCGAAGTTGGGCGAACTCGGCGATCCGGTCGGCCGGCAGCGCCTCCTCGACCCAGCCCGGGCGGTACTGCTCGATCCGCTCCAGCATCCGCACTGTGTAGGTGTAGTCCCAGCCCATCCAGCAGTCGAACATGATCTCGACGGTCGGGCCGACCGCCTCGCGCACGGTGCGCACCAGCTCGACGTTCCTCTCCATGCCCTCCAGGCCGTCGGCCGGGCCGTGGCGAAAGAACCACTTCTGGGCCTTGTACCCTTGCTCGACCATGCGTTGGGCACGCTCTTGGACTCGGTCCGGCTCGAGCGAGTGCCCGAGCTCGAGGCGTAGCAGTCGATGCGGTCGCGGGTCGGGCCGCCGAGCAGTCGGTAGACCGGCTGCCCATACGCCTTGCCGCGCAGGTCCCAGAGGGCGCAGTCGACGGCGCTGATCGCCATCATCTCGTAGCCCTTCCGCGCATGGCGGTCCTGGCGGTAGAGCACGTCCCAGACGCGCTCGTAGGCGAGCGCGTCGTGCCCGACCAGCCACGGCGCCAGCTTGGAACGGATCAGGACGGCCGTCTCCGGGAAGATCGGGCCGAAGATCCCGCTCGGGCCGTCGTCGGTGGTGACCTCGACGTACGTCGCCGTGAGGCTCCGGGGACCGCCCGCGGCGCGTCGCGCGACCGGGCGTCGGGCGTACTCGGGATAAACGTCGAGCATGCCCACCTGCCGCTCCTCGTTCGGCGGGTAGTCGGCCGGGCCGGTGACCTGGAAGCAGCGAACGTCGGCGATCTTCACGGGGTGCCCTCCTGACGTCGGCGCCGGGGCCGGCTCGGGCTCGGGCGCTTCACGCCGACGGGAGAGGATAGCCCGGCCACCGTGGCTGCGCCGGGCTGGAGCACTGCGGGAGCCCGGACGACGAGCGCGGCGCCCACGTCCGAGCACCGGCCGGGCGGCGGGCGCGCTTACTCCGGGGCCACCCCATGCCGACGGGGGCGCTTCACGGCATCCGGGCCGGCGCTTGCGAAGTAGTCCCACTCGTACTCGTCGGCGCAGGTCATGCAGCGCAGCGTCAGGATCCGACCCGGGAACTGCGGGCGCCACGGGCTCCGCGTCCCACCCGATTGGGCCTTCACCGTCACGTGCCCGCGATCGGTCGCGCCGTTGGTGCCGTACTCGATGCCGCAGAGTGGGCACCGTCGAGGGTACGCCATGCCGTGTGTCTCCCGAGTCGTCGGCCGGTCCTCGCCATCCCGCCGCACGTTGGCCGACGGCGGCGTTGCCGACCAGCACGGGCCGGCGGAGGCACGTTATACGGAAGGATTGGTCCGGAATGCCCGTACCGTTGAGCCTGCCCCCGACCCGACGGAGCCGGGCGGGCGCAGCCGGGCGGGCGGAGCCGGACGTGGTCAGTACCCACATCCTTGGCCAACTCCCACGGCCTCCCAATCGTTGGAGGGCAAGTCGCCCCCGACGCTTGGGGAGTTGGGGACCTCCCCGGCGTTGCCCGCCGCGGCGGCGAGCCGATATACTCGGCCCCGCCTCTGGGGGTACCCCCTTCCTGGCAGGCCGGCAGTCCCGGGCGCGGTCTGGTTTCTCGGCCGGCTCCCGTCTCGACGCTTCCGGCTCCCGACTCCTCAACGTTGCGAAGAGGTCGCCGTGCCGCGAGAACTGGTCATCAATGGGACGCGCATCGACGATGACAGCCCCTGCTACGTCATCGCCGAGATCGGCCACAACCACCAGGGCGACGTCGAGAAGGCAAAGGAGCTGTTCCGCCGCGCCAAGGAGTGCGGCGCCTCGGCCGTCAAGCTTCAGAAGCGCGACAACCGCACCCTCTTCACCCGGGCGGCGTTCGACCGTCCCTACGACAACGAGAACAGCTTCGGCCCGACCTACGGGCTCCACCGCGAGGCGCTCGAGCTGCGGGGCGACGAGTTCCGCGAGCTGAAGCGCTACGCCGAGGAGGTCGTCGGGATCGACTTCTTCGCGACCGCCTTCGACATCCCGAGCGCCGACGTGCTGGCCGACCTGGACATCCCGGTGTTCAAGCTGGCCTCGTCCGACCTGACCAACATCCCGCTGCTCAAGCACGTCGCGCGCTTCGGCAAGCCGATGATCGTCAGCACCGGCGGCGGCACGATGGAGGACGTCGAGCGGGCGTACGAGGCCATCATCGGCATCAACTCGCAGGTCTGCCTGCTCCAGTGCACCTCGTCGTACCCGGCCGAGCCGGAGGATCTCGACCTATGCGTGATCGAGACGTTCCGCGAGCGGTTCCCGGAGACGGTGATTGGCTTCTCCGGGCACGACAACGGCATCGCCATGCCGCTCGTCGCCTATATCCTCGGCGCGCGAGTCATCGAAAAGCACTTCACGCTGAATCGGACGATGAAGGGTACCGACCACATCTTCTCGCTCGAGCCGGTCGGACTGCGCAAGCTGGTGCGCGACCTGACGCGGGCGCGAGAAGCCCTGGGCGACGGCGTGAAGAAGCGCCACACCAGCGAGGTCGCGAGCATGCTGAAGATGGGCAAGAGCCTCTACGCCGCCCGCGACCTGCCGGCCGGTCACATCCTGTCCGAAGGCGACGTCGCGATCAGGTGCCCCGGCGGTGGCCTGGCGCCGTACGAGCTGGAGCGTATCGTCGGCTTGCCGCTCGGCCAATCGCTGGCCACGGACGACCCCATCACGCTCGAGGCCCTCGCCGGCGAGCCCCGCCCGGCCGGGGCGCTCCTCGCAGCCGCACCGCGCTGACCGTCACCCCGAGCGGGACGGAGCACCTGCCGGTCACCGCCATGTCATCCGCACCTCCGGGCAGCCCATTCCGCCTCGACGACCGGATCGCGGTCGTCACCGGCGCGTTCGGCAACCTCGGCCCGATCTGGACCGGGGCGTTGCTCGATGCCGGGGCACGGGTCGCCGGCATCGAGCTGGACCAGGCTCGCGAATCGGACCAGTTCCACTCGCTGCTCCGCCGCCACGGGCCGGAGCGCCTGAACATCTACCGCGCCGATGTCCGCGACCGCGACGCGCTGCTGGAGGTCCGGCGCCGAATCGTCGACGAGCTGGGCGCGCCGTCGATCCTGATCAACAACGCCGGCATCGACCAGCCGCCGAACGCGGACGCGCCGCAGTTCCGCTTCGAGGAGATTCCCGCCGAGCTGTTCCGCCAGGTCGTCGACGTCAACCTCCTCGGGACGTTCCAGGTCTGCCAGGTCTTCGGGTCGCTGATGGCGGCGGCCGGGCGCGGCTCGATCGTCAACATCGGCTCGCTTTACGCCAGCGTCTCGCCGGACCAGCGCTTCTACGACCACCTCGGCTTCGATCCGCCGTTCCTGAAGCCGCCCGCCTACGGCGCCTCGAAAGCGGCGGTCGTCAACCTGACGAAGTACCTGGCGACGCTCTGGGGGCCGGCCGGCGTGCGGGTCAACGCCCTCTCGCCGGGCGGCGTGCTCGGCGGCCAGGACGAGCAGTTCAAGCGCAAGTTCTGCGAGCGCGTCCCCCTCGGTCGCATGGCCGTCGATTCGGACCTCGTCGGCCCGTTGCTGTTCCTGGTCTCCGACGCCGCGGCCTACGTCACCGGCGTCGAGCTCCGCGTCGACGGTGGCTTCACCGCCTGGTAGCCTATCGCCGCTTCGCCGGCGATCACCCCCACTCAGGGTGCCGCGTGGGGCGCCTCCAGTTGTCGCAGATCGCACTCGACGGGGCCGGGTCGGTACGCTTGCCTGCAGCCAGTCGCGTAGTAGTCCCTTGTCTGGACGCCATTGTGCAAGAGCCAACCAGGACTGTCGTGACCTTCAAGTCGAGGGCCTTCAACTCCTCGGTGCCGAAGGCTACTTTCGTCAATCCAGAGTGCTTCGGGGACGATCTCGCCGCCTGGCTCGGCGGCCAGTTGAGAGCCCGCGGGCTCGAGGCGGACGAGCAGCCGGGGGCGGAGGATTTCGGCTGGTACCTCCGGTTCAGCTTCGAGGGCGTACCCTACTGCGCGGTGGTGGGCTACCGTCCCGACGATGGACCGGACGGTGGGGATTGGGTGGTCTGGCTGGAACGCGACGCCGGCTTCCTCGCGTCCCTCCTCGGACGACGCGACAAGGGAATCCGCCGCGAGGCCGCGCTGCTGCTGCACGATGTCCTATCCGCCTCCGGCGACCTCCAGCACGTTCGCTGGCACTCGAAGAGGGACTTCGATGCCGGCCGCGAGGACCGGGCGAGCCCCGCACCCTGAGGCGCAGAGCCGCCGGCCGGACGCTGCCGATCCACGCCGACCTTCAACAACACGCGCCTGCCGACGAACACGGCTGGCATAACGCCGCGCTGGAGATGATCGGGGCCCCGGTCATTGAACCTGTCACCCCGAGCGCAGCGTGGCAAAGCACTTGAAGGAGTGCAGGCATGACGAGGTACGTGGTGCTGCTCCGCGGCATCAATGTCGGCGGTCGCACCAAGGTCGCCATGGCCGACCTTCGGCAGGTGTTCGCCGACCTGGGCTACGCCGACGCCCAGACCTACCTCCAGAGCGGCAACGTGGTATTCCGGAATCCTGCAAGGCAGCCGGCGGACCTGGCCGCCGAGATCGAGGCGCGCATCGCTCGGGACTTGGGCGTCAGCATCACCGTCCTGCTGCGGACCGGCGATGACCTCACACGGGTGGTCGCCAACAATCCTTTCCTCGACCAGGTATCGGACTTCGCCAAGCTGCACGTCACCTTCCTGGCCGCCGAGCCCGAGCCGGAGCGGGCGGCCCGCTTCGAGGCGCCCGCCGGCTAGCCGGACCGGCTCGCGCTCGTCGGCCGCGAGGTCTACCTCCATTGCCCGAATGGCTACGGCAGGACGAAGCTGAACAACGCCTTCGTCGAGCGGCGCCTGGGCGTGGCCGCCACCACCCGCAACTGGAATACGGTCACGAAGCTCCGCGACCTCGCACGCGAGTGACCCGGCGGCGCCCCGCGCCAAACTGGGCCCTGCGGGCCCGAGTCGCGCACCGTGGACCCTCGCTCGAGGCGTAGGTGGTGCGTGCATCGGCATCCGAATTGCGCCGGACTTCGCGGTCATGTCGCCTGCCGGGCTGCCCGTCCTACCGATACCGTGGCCGCCCTATGCCGTGCACCCGTCAGATCGCCCGCGCCGACCGGGTTGCCATAAGGATGGCGTCGTGCAGGCGGCGCGGCGCCACGCAGTCGCCGACGGCGTGCACGTCCGGCAACCGACCCTCGAGCGCGCGGTAGACGTCGTCGTTCACCGTGTCCCCGCACGACATCACGACGGTGTCGGCGTCGACCCAGCGCTCGCGCCCCGAGTACTGGTTCACCATCCGGACCCGCCCGGGTTCGATTTCGAGGACGATCGTGTCGACCGTCATCCTGACGTCTCGGGTGTAGAGGTGGCGCATCGCATCCGGCCGGAGGTTGTCGTCCAGGTCGTCGGCGACGCGCGTGAGCCGGGTGGCGATCTCGACCTCGTGGCCACGGTTGGCCAGGTGCTCGGCGACGCTGACGCCCCGGAAGTGGGCATCCTCGGCGATCACCAGGACGCGCCTCCCGCACGCCACACGGTCGAGCAGGACATCGTTGATCAGGACGACGTTCGGCCCGTCGGCGCCCGGCACCGGGAGCCGACGTGGCCGCGCGCCGGTCGCGACGACCACCGCCTCCGGTTGCTCCGGCGCGACCAGCTCGGCGCTCGCGTCCACGCCCGTCCGCATGTCGACGCCAAGCTTCTGGCACTGGCGGACAAGCCACTCGATCGTCTTGGCCCACTCGGCGCGGTGCGGCGCGCGGGCGAGGACGCGGACCTGCCCGCCGAGCTCCGCCTCGCGCTCGAAGAGGACGACCGAATGGCCGCGCAGCGTCGCCACCCGGGCCGCCTCGAGGCCGGCCGGGCCGCCCCCGACCACGACGACCCGCTTCGTGACCGCGGCCGGTTGGATGTCCATCAACTCGGCCTCGCGGCCGATGACCGGGTTCTGGACGCAGGAGATCGGCAGGCCGGAGCGCAGGCGGCCGATGCACGCCTCGCTGGCCCCAACGCAGGTGCGGATGTCATCGAACGCGCCGCGGCGCGCCTTCTCCGGCATCCGGGGATCCGCGATCATTGCCCGCGTCATCCCGACCAGGTCGGCCTCGCCATTGGCGATGATCCGGTTGGCCATGCGCGGGTCCACGATGCGGCCCGTCACGATGACCGGGGTCTCGACGACCTCGCGGATCGCGCTGGCATAGTCGCGGAAGACGCCGTGCGGATAGAACAGCGACGGCGTCGCCTTGGCCTGGGTCAGGTAGGTGTCGTTGCTGGCGCCGGTGACGAGCAGGTAGTCGAGCAGCCGCAGAGCGTCGAGTCGCCGCGCGATCTCGAGCATGTCCTCGAGCGTCAGGCCGCCCTCGACTTCCTGGTCGCCCGAGAGCCGAACGCCGACGATGAAATCGCGCCCGACGGCCGCGCGCACCGCCCGGATGATCTCGATCGGGAAGCGGAGCCGATTCTCCAGGCTGCCGCCGTAGGCATCCTCGCGGCGGTTCGAGATCGGGCTCATGAACTGCTCCGGCAAGTGTCCGCCGTAGAACGACAGGTCGACCCCGTCGAAGTCGCCGCGCTTGAGGCGCAGCGACGCGGCCGCGTACGCCTCGACGACCTCGGCGATCTCCGCCGTCGTCATCACCTTCGGGATCTGGTGATGCGGCTCCTCGGGGATGTCGGACGGGGCCCAGAGCGGATAGTCCGCGTAGATGGCCGAGCCTCGACGACCTCGGTGGGCGATCTGGGACAGGCAGATCGCGCCGTGGCGGTGGATCGCTTCGGCCATGCGCCGGAACTGCGGGACGATCGAGTCGTCCAGGTTGTTGACTTCGCCCCAGTCGACCTTCGAGGAGGCGTGGATCGCCGACGAGCCGAACATCATCACCGTGCCGCACCCGCCCTTGGCCTTCTCCTCCTGATAGCGGATGTAGCGGTCGGTGAGGCCGCCGTGCTCGCCGTAGCTCGTCCCGTGCGCGGTGCTGACGATCCGGTTCTTCACCCGGCGATGGCCGAGCTGGAAGGGCGAGAACAGGTGCGGCAACGATTCCGGCGGCGCACCGTCTCGCTCGATCATCTGCATGGGGTACCTCCGCAATGCCCGCTCGTCTCGGCGATCAACGGCTCTGTGGCGGCGCGGGACTCGGCAAGTGGCCAGGCAGCCCGCTCGTCGGCGCGGTGCAGGCCCCGCCGCGCACCGGCCGGGCCAGGATAGGCCGGGGCTCGATGCCCCACTCGCTCGTCCGGTCCACCGGTCCGGACATCGTAGCCGTCCGCGCCGTCTCCGAGTACGCTGGGGGCACGGAGCACGCTCCGCGAGGCGGACCTGCCGAGCCGTGGCCTCGCAGTCCCCGGGCTGCCTTGCGGTGGCGCGCCATGAGGGTGGCGGGCAGCCCACCCGAAACTGGTAGGCTCACGGGCTGTTGGGTCCATTGGTGAGAAGGGGAGCAGCCATGCCGTCGAACGGCACCCCAAGCGTCGTCGGCCTGATCCCGGCCCGCGCCGGCTCGGTCCGCGTCCGCGACAAGAACATCCGCCCGCTGCATGGGCACCCGGTCCTCGCCTACTCGATCGCCTCGGCGCTCGACAGCGGCGTCTTCGACGACGTGATCGTCTCGACCGACTCCGAGCTGTACGCCGACATCGCCCGCCACTACGGCGCGTCGGTGCCGTTCCTCCGCCCGAACGAGTTCGCCGGCGCCCGCTCGCCGGACATCGAGTGGATCGAGTACACCCTGACGCGGCTGCGCGACGAGGGCCGCGCCTACGACTGCTTCGCGATCCTGCGCCCGACCAGCCCCTTCCGCAAGGCCGCCACGATCCGCCGCGCCTGGGATCTGTTTCTGTCCCAGGAGGGGGTCGACTCGCTGCGGGCGGTCGAGAAGTGCAAGCAGCACCCCGGCAAGATGTGGGTCGTGCGCGGCAACCGCATGTTCCCGCTCCTGCCGATCGGCCCGGCCGAGCAGCCCTGGCACAGCAGCCAGTACCCGACGCTTCCCGAAGTCTACGTCCAGAACGCCAGCCTCGAGATCGCCTGGTCGCGGGTCGTGTTCGACGGGCGGACGATCGCCGGCAACTCGTACGTTCCGTTCATCACTGAGGGCGACGAGGGATACGACGTCAACGACGTCGCCGACTGGATTTACGCCGAGTACCTCCTCCAGCAGGACGAAGCAACCCTGCCGCCGATCCGCCAGGCCCCCTACCAGCTCCCCACCGTTTCCCAGCAAGGATGACTCGATGACCGACCTCGTCTATGCGCCGGCGTCCGAGCTGGCGCGCATCCGCGGCCTCGCCATCCCCTCCGAGCAGCGGGCCGCGATCTTCGCCAATGTTGGCCGCCTGAACGCGCTCTACATGATCGCGCGGGCCGGCTCCGGCCACATCGGCACCACCTTCTCCTGTCTGGACGTCGTGTCCTGGCTGTTCCTGGAGGAGCTGCGGACGGCCGACGATGGCACCGAGGACGTCTACTTCTCCTCGAAGGGGCACGACGTCCCGGCCCTCTACGCCGTCATGATCGGCACCGGGCGCCTGCCATTCGAGCAGCTCCACCGGCTCCGCCAACTCGGCGGGCTGCCCGGCCATCCGGACGTCGGGACGCCGGGCATCGCGGCCAACACCGGATCGCTCGGCATGGGCATCTCCAAGGCGAAGGGGATGGTGCTGGCCAACCGGCTCCAGGGCACGCGGGCGGAAGTCTACGTCCTGACCGGCGACGGCGAGCTCCAGGAGGGCCAGTTCTGGGAGTCGCTCCAGTCGGCGGCCAACCGGGGCCTGGACGAGATCACCGTCATCGTCGACCACAACAAGGTCCAGTCGGACACGTTCGTCGAGCGGGTCAGCGACCTCGGCGACCTCGCGGCAAAGCTGCGGGCATTCGGCTGGGCGGTCGGGTGCTGCGACGGCCACGACCTCGCCGCCTTCAAGCGGACCCTGGAGCACGTCCGAGGGGAGACGGGCAAGCCGAAGATCGTCATCGCCGACACGGTCAAGGGCAGGGGCGTCTCCTTCGCCGAGCACACCGCGATGGAAGCGACCGACCGCCTCTACAAGTTCCACAGTGGCGCCCCGGACGCCGCCACCTACGCGCGCATGACGGCCGAGCTACTGGTGACGATCAACACCCAGCTCGCCGCGGCCGATCAGCTCGAGCTTGACGTCATCCGCGACCCGTTTCCCGAGCGGGCCGCGCCGACCGGCCTCCAGCGGC
>JALYGH010000014.1 GCA_030777205.1 Chloroflexota bacterium | reverse complement strand
GATCTGCGCCACGTGATCCGGCGAGACGTCGATCGGGCCGCCCCAGGCGTGCGTCAGCCGTCGGCCGGCCAGTACCGGGAAGACCCGCACGAGGTCACCGCCCACGCGCGCGGTCACTGTGCGGTCGACCTCCACGTGACCGCCCAGGCGGCGTCCCCAGGCCGGGCGACCTCCTCCCCAGCCGAACACGACCCGCCCGTCGCGGGTGGTCCGGAAGTAGTGCACCAAGGTACGGCCGTCCGTCAGGCACTCGCCGCCGGTCCAGCCGATCGTGTCGAGCACGTCGGGCACCGGCTCGGTGAGGACGATGTGGGAGGAGGTCACCGCGAGCCGTGAGCGAAGCGGGGGAAAGCCGCGTGCTCCCGCCCCCAGGGCCAGCACCGCCGACCCCGCCCGCACGCGGCCCGAGTCGGTCTCCACCTCGACTCCGCCGGGGCCGAGCGGGCGCAGCCGCCGGGCGGGTGAGCGTTCGAAGAGCTGGAGGCCGCGGCCCAAGAGCCGCGCTCGCAGCCCGAGCGCCAGCCGTGCGGGCTGGACGGTGGCGAAGTCGGGCACGAACACGCCCCCGCGGAAGAGAGGCGAGTCGCAGCGGGCGCGGACCGCGTCGCCATCCAGGGGTCGCACGCGATCGGCGGCTCCGATCGCGGCGGCGGCTTCGACCGCCTCGCGCACCGCCGCGTCGTGCTCGGCGTAGGCGCGCAGCAGGCCGAAGCAGCCGGCCAGCATCATGTCGCCGTGGGGGACGGCCAGGTACGGCCGCAGGCGCGAGCCGCGCAGGAGGCCGCGGCGCGGGCCGGTGATCGCCAGGAACGGCGACTCCAGCCGGCGCGGCGGCTCGAACATCAGCGCGCCGTGGCCCATGTCCTCGAACACTTCCTGATTGGTGATCGTGCCGGCGATCAGCTTGTCGAGGAACGCTTCGAGCTCCGCGCCGGTCAGCTCGCCGGTGTGGTGCTCGAACAGGCCGACGATCCGGCCGCGCTCCAGGCGGAACGCCAGGCAGTGGAAGTTGCCGACGTTGGCGACGATCAGGTCGGCGTGCCGGGATACCTCGGGATCGTCGAGGGAGCCGAGGACGGCGGCCGGGGCCGTGTCCATCACCAGCAGCGGGTGCTCGTCCCCGAGGCTGTCCGCGACGGCCCGGAGGCGGGTCAGGCTGGCCGGGATCCGCTCGCGCGGGTAGGCGAACGCGGCGAAGTCGTTCGAGGCGCGAACCCGCTCGGCGAGGTAGTCGAAGCGGAACACGCGATCACTGTAGCCGGGCGGGGCGGCGCCGTGGTCGAAGACGGCGACCGCCAGCCGATCGAAGCTCGCCTCGGCGCCGAACGCGTGCAGCGCCGTCCGGACGGCGTCCACCCGGAGGTCGCGCAGGGTGACCCGCTCGACGCCGCGCAGGCCGGCCGCCTCGTCGTCAGACACCACCCTGATTCCCATCGCGGCCACGCCGTCGAGGTCGTCGTCGAAGGTGCGGGCCGCGTCCGGCGTGGCGTAGACGGCGTGGCCGGCCCGACCGTGGTCCAGCGCTGCCCAGTGGCTCGGCCCGCCGCCCATCGTCACGCCGTCGAGCAGCAGCGGGACGCCGCGCTCAGTTGCGGCGCGGATCTGGCGCGCGACGACGACCGTCGGCGACGGCATCACCAGCTTGATGCAGTTCTCGATCTCCTGGTCGGCGTCGAACAGCAGGATGTCCTGGGTGCCGGTGCCGACGTCGATCGTCAAGATGCGCATGCCGCCTACCAGCCCTCCCAGTGCACGATGGTCTCGAGCGGCTCGCGGGGGGCGGGCTTGAAGTCGGTGCCGATGGTGTAGGCGACCGGGATCAACGCCGTCTGCATGACCTGGTCGTAGGGGATGCCGAGCAGCTCGGCGGCCTCGCGCTCGTGCGGCAGGTGGAGCGTGGTCCAGACCGTCCCGAGCCCGCGTGCCCGGGCAGCCAGCATGAAGCTCCAGGTCGCCGGCGCGACCGACCCCCAGGCGCCCGCCTGGCCCGTCACCGGCAACCCGTCCGTCCGCCGCGCGAGGCAGGGAATGACGTGGACCGGCACCTCGTGAAGGTGCTCGGCGAGGTAGTCGGCCGACGAGCGCACCCGGTTCTGGGCTACCTGCCGGTTCGGGTCGTCGTACGTCGTCGGCGCCGCCGTGCGATAGGCGTAGTACCTGCGGCGGTACAAGTCCGCCAGGCCGGCCCGCTTCGCGGCGTCCGTCACGACGACGAAGTGCCAGTCCTGGCGGTTCGAGCCGGTCGGGGCCTGCTGGGCAATCCGCAGGCACGCCTCGATCACCTCCCGCTCGACCGGGCGGGTCAGGTCGAGGCGCTTACGGACCGCGCGGGTGGTGGTGAGCAGCTCGTCGGGGGTCAGGTTCAGCGTCGGTCGGCCGTCGGCGGTCATGGGCAGCCTCCGTCTCTACACTATGGTCGCTTCCTAGGGATGGTGCAACACCTGCCCGCGCGCCTGGGTTGCGGTGGGCGGACGACGGCAGCTACGACGGGTCGGGGAGCGCGCCGCGGCAGATCGCGAGCGCGACGACGGCGAGGTTGAGGGCGTGGTTGAGCGTGCCGTCGAGGATCCGCGCCCGGAACTCCTCGCTGCTGAGCGTGAAGACCTCGATGCCCGCTTCGACCATCGCGCCCGGCTCCCGACTCAGGTCGGTTGCGAGGTAGCACCACTGGCGATTGGTCAGCCGCCCGACGTCGGGGAGGACCGTCCCGAGCGGCTCGAGGCGGCCCACGACGTAGCCCGTCTCCTCCAGAAGCTCCTGGCGGGCGACCTGCTCGGGCGTGTGGCCGGCGTCGACGTGCCCGCTCGGCAGCTCCAGCGTGTACCCCTCGACGATCGGGCGGTACTGGCGGACCACGACGACTCGGTTGTCCGCCGTTATCGGCAACACCGTGACGTAGTCGCCCGGCTCGATACCGTAGTAGATCTGGGGCTCGGTGGTGCCGGGCAGCCCGGCGACCGTCTTGGAGATGACGCTGAGCCAGGGCGTGGTGAACTCGGCTGCCCGCCCGACGATCCTCGGCGTGTCCATGACGTTCCTTTCGGCCCCGCTCAAAAGGGGGATCGCTCCGGGGAGCCGCGAGTATAGCCGGCCGGCGGCGAGCCGAGGGGCGGCAGACGTTCGGCGCTGCTACACTGCCCCCACACCGTCGCCGCGAGGAGGCCGCCGTGCAGTTCCCGTCGTACCCGCGCATCCTGACCGGTCCCGATGGGAGCGCCTACTTCGAGGAGTACGAGCACCCGACGACGACCCGCGAGTACGTGCCCGGCAATCCGGTGACGATGACCGAGCCGTTCGACGCGACCGGCTTCCTCGTCCAGCGGCTACGGCCCGGCGACTTCCAGCCGTGGCACACCTCGCCGCGCCCGCACGTCGCGATCACCCTCGCCGGCGTCGTCGAGATCTCCGTCGGGAGCGGCGAGCGGCGGCGGTTCCGGGCCGGCGAGTTCGACGTCGGCCTCGACCTGACCGGCCAGGGCCACGAGACGCGCGTCATCGGCGACGAGGACTGGATCGTCGGGGTCGTGTCCCTCGCTGAGTGATCCGCCGAGGTGACTGTCGTCGGTCGACTTGGAGGGCCACCCGGTTGGCATGCCCCACCGGCGGAGCCGATGGCGGGCGGACGAGTCGCGCGGGCCGGATGAACGGAAGGAGTACCTGATGGCGAACGATGGGGCGATCCGGCGCGTCGGCTTCCTCGGCGTCGGCTCGATGGGCGGGCCGATGGCCCAGAACGCCGCGCTCAAGGGCTACGAGGTGCACGCGTACGACCCGCGCCCGGAGGCCCTGGCCGCGCTCGCCGAGGACGGAATCGGCGGCTGCGCCAGCGCCGCCGAGGTCGCGCGCCGGACCGAGCTGGTCATCGCGATGCCGTACGACATCGTCCAGGTCGAGCAGGCGGTGTCCGGCCCGGCCGGCCTCCTCGAAGGGTGGGACGGGCCGGGGCTGCTCGCCGTGATGAGCACCGTCGGCCCGACCGGGGTGCGGGACCTCGCCGGGCGGCTGGCCGAACGCGGCCACCGCCTCGTCGATGCGCCGGTCAGCGGCGGCCACCACGGCGCGGCGGCCGGCACGCTGACCTTGATGGTCGGCGCCGCGCCGGCGGATCTGGAGCGGTGCCGGCCGGTCTTCGAGACGTTCGCGGCCAACGTCGTCCACGTCGGGACCGAGCCGGGGGTCGGGCAGGCCGCCAAGCTGATCAACAACCAGCTCGTCTTCGTCCACCACGTCGCGATGGCCGAGGCGCTCGTCCTGGCGGCCCGGATGGGGCTCGACCTCCGGACGGTCTACGACATCGTGACGACGAGCTTCGGCAATAGCGTCGTCTTCAACCATCGCGTGCCGGCCGTGCTCGACCGCTCGTTCAGGTCGGGCGGCGCGCTCAACATCCTGGTCAAGGACGCGCGGCTGGTCCTCGAATCCGCCCAGGCGACCGAGACGCCGATGTTCGCGACGGCGGCGGCGGCGCAGGTGTTCGAGCTGGCCCGCGCGATGGGCCTGGGCGACGAGGACGACGTGGCGGTCGTCAAGGCGTTCGAGCGCATCCTCGGCCAGGAGCTGGGCGAGATGGGCCCCCGAGGGGAGAACTCGGCAGGCTCGTGAGCGGGGACAATCCGTTTGACGCCATCGCCCGGTTCTACGACTGGGAGCACGCCGACTTCGACGACGACGTCCCGCTGTATCGCGGCTTCGCGCGGCGGACCGGCGGGCCGATCCTCGAGCTGGCGTGCGGGACCGGGCGGCTGATGCGGCCGCTGCTCGAGCTGGGCGAGCGGGTCGTCGGCGTGGACAGCTCGGAGGAGATGCTGGCCCGCGCGCGGCGCGCCCTCGACGCGGCCGGCCTGCTGGGGAACGCGCAGCTTCATCGCGCCGACGTCCGCTCGCTGGCACTCGAGGAGCGCTTCCGGCTGGCGATCTTCGGGCTCGACTCGTTCGGGCTGCTGTCGACGACCGCCGACCAGCTCGCCGCGCTCGGGCGCATCCGCGAGCACCTCGTGCCGGGCGGCCTGCTCGTCCTGGACGTGGCGAACGGCAACCGGCGCGGCGGCGAGGCGCCGGACGAGCTCCAGCTCCAGCACATCGGTCCGGACCCGGCGACCGGGCGCCAGATCAGCAAGTGGACCGCCCGCGGCACCGACCTCGGCGCGCAGCTCGATCGCTTCACCTACTTTTATGACGAGGTCGGGGAGGACGGCGCCGTCCGACGCTGGACGACCGGCCTGGCGCTCCGCTACTTCGGGCGCTACGAGCTGGAGCTGCTGCTGGAGCGGGCCGGCCTGATCCTGGAGGCGCTGTACGGCGGGTACGACCTGGCGCCCTACGGCGGGGACAGCGAGCGGCTGATCGCCGTGGCGGGGCGCCCGGCCCTGTGATTCGACCGATTCCTCGGAACTGCGCCCGAAAACGCGTGGGACGCGCGGGCCAAACCGCTTTACAGGGGTCGGAAGCCGGTGTATCCTGATGTTGGCTCGAGTGAGTCGGAACGAACGAGACGGCTGGCAGGGACGACCCCGAAACCCCGCAAGGGAGCACCAGCAGTCTTGCCGACGATCGCAGGATCGTTGGCCGCGGAGTCGTCGCGGGGCGAGTGCAGCGGATGAATCGCAAGGTCCATCTGCAGCACACTTCGATTCGCTCGGGCCATTTGCGTTGCCCGCGATTCGGCGCTCGCGTTCGTCGCGGGACCCATGCCCGGTGCTCGGCGGGCCGGGTCGCGTGACCGAGACCGCCCCACCGATGGCGCGTGACTCCGATCGGATCGCCGCGCTGCTGATCGTGAATCCGCGCGCCGGTCTGGTCGCCCGCTCGCGCGCCGTGCGCCGCGTCGTTGCCGCCCTCGAGCAGCTTGGCTGGGACGTCGAGGTGTGCGAGACGCGGGCCCGCGGCGATGCCGAGGGCGCCGCGCGGGACGCCGCTGCCCGCGGCATCGACGTCGTCCTGACGGCCGGCGGGGACGGGACGCTCAACGAGGCGATTCAGGGCCTGGCCGGGACCGACACGGCGGTCGGCGCGCTGCCGCTCGGGACGATGAACGTCTGGGTCCGCGAGCTAGGCCTGGCGCTCGACCCGGTCGAGGCGGCGCGCCAGATGGCCGCCGGCCAGGTGCGGCGCCTCGACCTCGGGCGCGTCAACGGCCGCTACTTCCTGCTGATGGCCGGGCTCGGCCTCGACGCCGAGGCGATCCTGGCCGTGGAAGGGGGGCCGAAGCGGCGGTTCGGGCCGCTCGCGATCGTCATGGCCGGCGTCGTGGCCGGCGCGCGGACGACCGGCTCGCGCCTGTCCCTCCGCGTCGACGACCGGCCCTATCGCCTCCAGGCCGCCATGCTGGTGGCGGGCAATACGCGGCTGTGGGCGGGCACGGTCCAGATCACGCGGCGCGCGACGGCGTCGGATGGCGTACTGGATGTCTACGTCTTCCCCGGGCGGACGCTGCTCGACAAGCTGCGTCACCTGGCGCTCGTGCTGATCGGCCGCCATGAGCACGACCCGGACGTGACGTACCTCCGCGCCCGCGAGCTGCTGATCGCCGCCCGCCCGCCGCTGCCGCTCCAGGTGGACGGCGAGCCGCACGGCACTACCCCGGCGCGCATCGAGGCCGTGCCTGGCGCGCGCCGGG
>JALYGH010000013.1 GCA_030777205.1 Chloroflexota bacterium | reverse complement strand
GGAGGTAGTTGCGCGACGTATCGAGCGTCGCGCCCGGTTCTTGCCAGAATGGGTGGCGCTGGTAGTAGACGTACGCGCGCCGGACGGCATTCCCGAGCCCGTACAGCCGGGAGTACCGCTCGACGAGCTCGGCCGCGGATTCGGGTGGGCGCGGCCTCCGCCTGGGCTCGGTGATCGGGTTCTGGTCCGCGATACCGTCGCTGTCCCACGGCTCGGCGTCCTCGGCCGCGTCCACCGCGTCGAGGGTCGTCTGGTCCCGGGACTTGAACTCTTCCAACCGATCCCGATGGTAGACGAAGGTGAAGGAGTCGACGAGATCGTTCCCCGCGAACAGCGCCATGACGACGAGGCGCGGCTTCAGCGCGAGCGCATCGTCGAGCGCGCGGAAACTCTGCAAGGGGCCCCACCCCGGGAAGGCCATGTTGTAGGTCGGCAGGTCGCCGCGTCGCTCGAGCTGGCGCGGCCAGGCCTCGTCCGGCGAGAGCTTCGAGCCGTAGGTTTGCGAGTCGCCGAGGGCGACGACGGCCGCCTCACTCGGGACGCGGGGATTGCGGAACCCGAGCTCGTCGTGGCCCGGGTACTCGGGGTTCCCGCGCCAGACGAGCCTGCTATCTGGGGCGGCGGCGTAGATCGTCTCGACCGACAACACCGTCCTAATCGACCGGGAGGACCACGCCAGGATTTGGAGGCCAACCTCGGCGATCACGAGCAGGCCGAGCACCAGCGCGAGGCTGAAGGTGAGCGACTTCTTCCTGGATCGGTACGTCATGGCTCCGCCAGCCCGAACTGCGGCGACGCGGAGAGGATACCGGGGTCTGGTGCGCTACCCACACGGACGGACGTCGTACTCCAATGAGAGCATTTGATACGCCGGTTATGTCGTCGCGGGCAAGTTGGGGAGCAACGCGACGACTGCCGGGTCGGCCACGCGTCGAGTGCCCGCGAACCGGGACAGGCGACGGCTCAGCGGCGAGGCCCATGAGCAGGGGGCCGGCACGCTTCTCTGCTACGATCTTCGGGTGTCTACGCGCAGCGACCGCGATCGAGTTCCGCACTGGCTCGCCCGGTGCGCCCTGCTCGCGCTGGCGGCGGGACTGCTGCTGCTCGGGGTGGCGTGCCAGTCAACGACGTCGGCGGCGGGCGGGTCTGCCGCGTCCACGACGACCGCCGTGCAGGGTGGTGGCGCGGCGACCGCGCCGACATCGCCGCAGGCGACGGTAGCTGAGAGGAAGTCGGTCCCCGGGCCGGCCGATACGAAGCCGAGCGGGCCGGCTGCCGACGACCGCGAGCGGATCGCCGCTCGGGCGACCTGGGCGCCGGGCAGCCTCGAGTCGCACTTCGAGAAGCACGGCGCGGAGGGCCCCTACCGGTCGGCGGCCGAGTACGACGCCGTGGCCCGCGAGACGATCACGGTCGGGACGCGGTTCACGTACCAGGACCGCGAGTCGAACGCCGAGCGGCTCGGCTTCTACGACAAGGCCGGCAACCGCTTCACCGGCGTCACCCGCGACGGCGGGCGGATCACGACCCACTTCCGGCCGGACCGCGGCGAGGCGTACGTGCGCGGCCTCGAGCGGTCCACGTATCGGTGATGGAGGCGGGCCGATGACCGAGGCCGACCGGCTGCCCTGGCCGCCGACGCGCGAGCGGCAGCTCGTCGAGCAACTGCTCGACGAGCGCGGCCTCCGGCGCCGGGCCCTCTTCCTCACCCAGCGCGAAGGGCTCGACCTGCCGGGCGGCCTGGAGGCCATATCGGGCTTCGCCCTCGCCGACGACGGCATGGTGTACGGGTTCTGGCTCTCCTGGGATCCCGTTCGGCGACGGTACCTGCTCGCGCCGTTCTACCCCGTCGAGGAGCCGGAGGCGGCGTTCGCCCAGGACGCGGAGTACCACCAGGCTCGCCGCGCGCTCGGCCTGGCCTGACCCTCCTCGGGAGCCGCCATCCGGGGTACGCTTTCGATGGGTGGCCGCGAGTCGCGCCGGTTGCCCGGCCTCGTGGCCGCCCGGCGCGGCCGGAGCACGACGCGCGGAGGTTGGCGTGGACTACCGTTTCGCCCTCCACACCGGTTCGCTCGACACGACACCCTTGGCGGAGACCCTCCAGATCGCGCGTGCGACGGGCTGGGACGCGATCGAGCTGCGGCACGTCGACTTCCTGCGCGCGGGCGAGGCCGGGCACTCTCCCGAGCACGTTTTGGAGCTCGTCCGCGCGAGCGGCCTCCCCGTCGCGGCAGTCGGTGTCGAGCGCGGCTGGATGTTCGCCGCCGGCGAGGAGCGGTCGCGGCTGCTGCGCTCGTTCGCCGCCGTCTGCGGGTGGGCGCGGGCGCTCGGCTGCGACACGGTGATGAGCGCGGTCGACGCCGAGTCCGGCCCGCTCGAGCGAGCCGTCGACAGCCTGCGCGCGGCCGGCGACCTCGCCGCCGAGCACGACCTGACGCTGGCGCTGGAGCTGAACGTCGCGGCCGACCAGTTCAACACGCTCGACCGCGTCCGCGAGGTGGTCAATCGGGCCGATCACCCCAACTGCGGCCTGCTCCTCGACACCTACCACATCTGGCGCACCGGCCCCGGCCTGGAGATCTGGCAGGACGTGATGCCCGAGGAGATCGCCTACTGCCAGTACAGCGACGTCCCGGCCGACGACCTGGACCCGAAGCAGACATTCGACCGGCTGCCGCCGGGCACGGGCGTCGTGCCGTTCCGCCCGATCTTCGAGATCGTCGCGACGAAGGGCTACGCCGGCTACTGGAGCTACGAGGCCCTCAACCACGAGGCGTACGCCCGCGACCCGGCCGCCGTCGCCGGCGAGGCGCTGGAGGCGACGCGCGCCGCCCTGTCATGGCAACCTTAGCACTACTCTGGCGTGATGTGTGCGGGCCTGTTCTGCAAGGGAGCAGGCCATGCAGATCGTCGTAGGGGAAGTCGAGAGCGAGGCGCTGGAACAGTTCGTGGAGCAGTTCCGGGGGGTCTTCCC
>JALYGH010000012.1 GCA_030777205.1 Chloroflexota bacterium | reverse complement strand
CCCGGCGCGCGGCGTCCGGTCCGTTCACGATGCCCTCGCGGTTGACGTCGACGCCCGGGCGGTAGTAGCTGTCGCCGTGGCCGCCCGGGACGGTCAGCGACATGCCGGCCGCCAGCACCCGCGGCCCGACGAACAGCCCCTCGTCGATCGCCTGGCGGATCGCCACGTTGGAGAAGTCCGGCGCGCTGAGGTCGCGGACGGTGGTGAAGCCGGCCTGGAGCATCGCCTGGGCGTTCGCCAGACCGCGCAGCGCCTGAAGCGGCAGCAGGTCTTTCAAACGCTGGAGCTCGTAGTTCGGCGCCGCCGTCGAGCAGAGGTGGACGTGGCAGTCGATCAGGCCGGGCATCACGAAGCCGCCCCCGGCGTCGATCCGCTCGGCGGACGGGCCGGCTTGCACGTCGCCCGTGGTCACCGACGCGATCTTGCCGTCGCGGATGAGCACCGTCGCATCGTGGGCCTGGGCGCCGGTCCCGTCGAAGACCCGGCCGCCGCCGATGATGAGGTCGGGCAAGGCTTCCTCCCGGCGCCGCTCGCGTGCCAGCCCCGCGACGCCCACTAGGAAGGAATTGTACTCCCGGGTTTCGTCAGGTCAGCGGAATGGCCGACGACTCGCCCGTCCGCGACGTCCAGCTCGGCCAGCCTGGACTCCGACACTGCCTCAACGCCCTTCACACGCAGGTCGGCGTGGGGGCCGGCCTTGATCTCGACCTCCTCGCAGGCGATCGGGCAGGCGGGGCAGGTCGAGTTGCGGACGAGGTAGCGATTGTTGACGTGCTCGCCCCTGAGCCTCTCGGCGTTCAAATCCATCGCAGCGCGCACGCTCTTGCGAGCCGGAAGCGCGCGTACCGCGGTGGCGCGACGATCGACCCGGCCGGGAGTGCACCGTCCGCCGCCGACTGCCGGCTACAATCTCCACCGCCGGGCTTCCCGAATCCCGCCCGGCGGGAGGGCGGCGTGGGCGCGATCATCGCCGACGACATCCGGGTCGCCACCTTCGACTGCTACGGCACCCTGGTCGATTGGGAGGGCGGGGCGGGCAGCTTCCTCTACGACCTCGCCCTGCGCCACCGTGAGACGGACCTGGAGCCGGGGCAGGCGCTCCGCGACCGCTGGGAGGCGATCCAGTTCGAGGTCATCGGCGGCCGGTACCGGCCGTATCGCGAGGTCCTCGCGGAGAGCTTGCGGCGCTGGATGGCGGAGCGCGGGTATCCCTGGCGGGACGAGGAGGGCGAGGCGCTCGTCCGGGCGATGCGGAGCTGGCAGCCGTTCCCGGACACCCGACCGGCGCTCCGCCAGGCGAAGGCGGCCGGCCTGCGGCTCGTGATCGTCTCGAACACCGACCGCGACATCATCGAGCACACGCTGCGGCACCTCGAAGTGCCGTTCGACGCGGTCGTGACCGCTGAGGACTGCCGCGCCTACAAGCCGGCCCGCTCGGTCTTCGAGCAAGCGCTGGGGCGGCTCGGCGAGCCGCCCCGGAACGTCCTCCACGTCGCCTTCGGGTTCAAGTACGACATCGGCCCGGCCCAGGCGCTCGGCTGCCGGACCGCCTGGGTCAATCGCCACGCCGAAGCGGCACCGGGACCGGAGCGGCCGGACTACGTCTGGCGTGACCTCTGGGGGCTGGCGGAGCTGGCCGGCGGTCCGGGCCCCGTCCCGACCGGGGTCACGACTTGGTAGGGCGCCGCGTATCGACGCGCCTCGCGTCTTGGTCCTTGTTCCCCGATCCCGACTGCGTCAGGCGATCCTGAAGATCCCGAGGGTCGAGACGATCGTGTAGATCCCCAACAGGGCGATGGCGATCGTGCTGATCCAGAGGATCGCGTTGAAGATTGGGCCGCCATACAGTCGATGGTCATTCTCTTTGGAGCGCAGGTACCACGTCGCCACCAGTACCGCCACCAGGAAGATGCCGGTCATCACGCCGCCGATCTGGACCATCAGCACCGGCGCCTGGAGCCAGAGCGACGAGAGTCCCCAGATGATCGGCAGTCCCACCGTGAAGGCCTTGAGCCAGCGCAGCCGGGTCGGGCCGTCGTTCCAGTTGAAGACGCCAACGGTGGCCAGGAAGTTGGCGTACATCCGCGCCTGGCTCGGGACGGCCACCCACAGCGTCGAGGCCAGCACCGCGATCGCGCCGACCAGGAAGACGTACATCGACCAGGCGCCGAGGGTGTCGGTGTACATGCGGGCCAGCGTCGTGATCATCGCGTTGCCTTGCGGCACGAGGCCCTGGGGGTGCAGCACCGCCGCGCCCATGATGAAGAACGCCAGCGTCGACAGCGTGTAGATCACCAGCGAGAGGACCGCGTCCATGTACATGACCTTGGTCCAGCCGCGCGCTCGCTGCACCCACGCCTCGCTGCCATTGTTCGGACCGGTCCAGCGCGCGTAGCCCTTCTCGAGGCACCAGTAGTTGTAGGTCGCGATCTCGTCGGCACCGACGCCGGTGATCCCGAACATCGCGATCGCTGCCCCAATCGCCCCGGCCGGGATCGTGAAGGTCAGGCCGCTCAGGACGTCGCCGATCCCGTACGCGTACGGGGTGAACGGCAGGCCGAACGCGATGAGGACCGTCACGATCGAGAAACCGACGACCAGGTAGAAGGCACCGGCCTCGATCAGCCCGTACTTGTTCGAGTAGAGCAGCGCGATCGTCCCGGCCACGACGATCACGTGCCAGACCGCGAGGGACAGGAACCCGAGCGGGTCGCCGCCGATCGGGAAGAGGACGCTGAACGCGATGGCCGTGCCGCCGACGATGCCGCCGACTTGGAGGATCTTCGACAACATCATCAGCGCCCAGAGCACGGTCACCCAGCTCACCTGGCCAAACACCGGCGGCACTCGGCTGAACCCGGTGAGCGCCGGGGTGCCGGTCGCGATCGTCCAACGGGCGAACTCGATCTGCACGGCTACCTTGACCGCGCAACTGAACAGCACCATCCAGAGGATCGCGAAGCCGACCTGGGCGCCGAGGGTGGTGGTGGCGATCAGCTCGCCCGAGCCGACGATCGAGGCGCTCAGGATCAGACCCGGGCCGAGGTAGCGCACCCGCTCCCAGAAGCTCGTCGGCGGATCCTGGATGCCACGCTCGGTGATGTGGTACGGATCGGCGGCCTCCGGGAGCTCGACGAACGGATCCGGAAGTGAGGTATCGACGGGTTGGTTGGCCGCCGTGCGCGCCTCCTCGGCAACACGCGGATCAAGCGTGGGCGTTGTGCGATCATCACCGGGCGGCGTCACCCGTCCATCCGGATCGGTAGTTCTTCGCGCCATGATGGCCCTCCATCGGGAATGGCGTCGAACAGCGCTGCTCGACGGCGGCGTGAGGCGGTTAGCCGACGCGGCTTCATGTCAGCACCTGACCGACTCAAGTTCGCGTCAGGATGGTCCGTAGAGCGTGTGCCATGCCGCCGTGCGTGTCATGACGGACTCACGCAATCGCCCGACCTCGGCAAGCCTGCTGCGCCGACCGTAAGGCGCGCTACCATCGTCCTCGATTGCCCATTCGATCCCGCTACCATCACGACAGTCGACGCGGGCTCCCGGAATCCGACGCGATGTGCGGCCGCCCGCGATCAGCCAAGGAGGGTGTCATGCCGACTCGCGACGAGGCGCTCGCGCTGCTGCACGAGCACACCAAGACCGACCAGCTCCGCAAGCACGGGCTGGCCGTCGAGGCCGCGATGCGCGCCTACGCCCGCAAGTACGGCGAGGATGAGGAGCTGTGGGGCATCGTCGGCCTGCTCCACGACTTCGACTACGAGGCCCACCCGGACGAGCATCCCTATGTTGGCGCCCGGCTGCTGCGCGAAGCGGGCTGGCCCGAGGAGATCGTCGAAGGCGTGCTGGCCCACGCGCCGTTCACCGGCGTGGCCCGCGACACGCCGCTCAAGCGCACGATCTTCGCCGTCGACGAGCTGACCGGCTTCATCACGGCCTGCGCGCTTGTTTACGGCCGCAGCCTCTCCAACGTGACGCCCGCCCGGGTCCGCAAGAAGCTGAAGGACAAGTCGTTCGCCAGGGGCGTCGTCCGTGAGGACATCCTGACCTCCTTCGAGGAGTACGCGCGCGACCCGGACGAGCACGTCCGGTTCGTCACCGACGCCCTCAAGCCGGTCGCGCGCGACCTCGGCCTGGAGCCCTGACCGTCCTCGCCCTGACTGTCACAAAGCGCTAGGCGTGCCCGTCTCCTTCGTGAACACCAGCAAGAGGCTCACGGAGGTAGACCAATGTCCGCGACACTCGCCCAAACCCCAATCCGCCCTTCCACTCCGTCGGACGTGTCGTCCGCTCGGCCGCCAATCGACGTGGCCATCGTCGGCGGCGGCCTGGCCGGCCTGACCGCCGCGGCCGTCGCGGCGCGCGCCGGCCGCTCGGTGGTCCTCTACGAAAAGGCGTCGGCGCCCGGCGGGCGGGCCGTCACCCGCGATCTCGACGGCTTCCGCTTCAACGTCGGGCCGCACGCCATCTACCGTCGCGGGGGCGGCATCCGCGTCCTGCGCGACCTCGGGCTCGAACCGGACGGGGGCGTCGTCACGACGGACCGGTCCTTCGCCCTGCGCGACGGCCGCCTGCACGCGCTGCCCGCCGACCTGAAGACCCTCGTCGCCACGTCGCTCCTCGGCCTGCGCGGCAAGCTCGAGCTAGCCCGCGGCCTCGTCGGCCTCTATTCGCTCGATCCGTCGACGCTCGACGGCGTCACGGTGAGCGACTGACTGGCACGCCGCTTCGCCAACCCCGATGTGCGCGCCCTGGTGGAGACCCTCTTCCGGGTCGGCACCTACGCCGACGTCCCCGCGAAGCTGAGCGCCGGCGCGGCGCTGCGGCAGTTCCAGGCGGCGCGCGACAGCGTCCTCTACGTCCACGACGGCTGGCAGACAATCGTGGATGGCTTGCGGGGGGCGGCCCTCGCCGCCGGCGCCCGCATCCTTGGCGGGACCCGAGTCATCGGCGTGGAGTCGGACACGGCGGTGCGTGGCGTGCGGCTGGCCGACGGGACGGTCCAGCCTGCCTGGGCCGTCGTCCTGGCCGTCTCGCCGGCCGAGGCGAGCGCGCTGGTGGCCGGCGGCGAGCACGGGCCGCTCCATCACCGCGCCGCTACGGCGGTGCCGGTCCGGGCCGCCACCCTCGACGTCGGGCTGCGGCGCCTGCCGAACCCCGCCGTCCAGGTCGTCCTGGGTGTCGACCGCCCGGTGTACCTGTCCGTCCACTCGAACTGGGCGCGTCTGGCTCCGGCGGGCGCGGCGGTCGTCCACGTGATGAAGTACCTCGGCGACGGCCCGCGCAACGCCCCGGGCGTCGAGGCGGAGCTGGAGGCGCTG
>JALYGH010000011.1 GCA_030777205.1 Chloroflexota bacterium | reverse complement strand
CCGTAGCCTGGCCGACCCGCGCCATGCCGCGCCGGTCGCCCAGCCGCCCGAGCGCCAGGTTCCCGATCGTCTGCCCGAGGAGCAGCGCCGCCGTGTACCAGGCGGCCTGGTCGTCCGTCGCGCCCAGCGCCGTGCTGGCGTAGACGACGAGGAACCCGCTGCCCATCATCCCGAGTGCCGAGAAGGCGACGCCGCCGACGAAGCGGGCGAACGCGCGGTCCGCCACGAGCACGGCGCCGAGGTCGCCGACCTGGGCGCGGAACGGTCGGCACGGGCGGGGAGGCGGCCCGGGCGGCTCGACGACGAAGAGCAGCAGCGTCCAGGAGATCGCGAAGACGAGGAACGCCAGCCCGAACAGGGCCGCGAACCCGTACGGGAACGGGTACCCGTCGAGCAGGGGCGCGGCAAGCGCGGCGGCGCCGGCCCCGAGGACGGTGCCGAGCATCGTGAACCCGCCGAGGAACTGGCCGCGCCAGCGCGGCGGCACGGTCCGCGCCACCACGTCCAGCCAGGGGGTCGTGGCGAGCCCGCCACAGAGGAGCTGGCAGAAGCAGAGCAGGTAGACGGCGGCGAGGACGATCGCGGCGTCGACGCGCGGCGCGGCGAGGGCGCAAAGCGCCAGGCCGAGCGACGGCAGCCGCTCCAGCCCGCCGCACACGATCACCCACGGCCACTTGCGGGCGCTGCGCTCAACGTACCCGGCGACGAAGACCTGGGGCAGCCAGCCGAGCTGGAACGCCGCCGTCACCGCCCCGATCGCGAGCGGATCGTCGGTGAGCTTGCTGACGAAGAGCGGGACGAACGTCAGCGGCGCGGCGAGGCCCATCGCGACCATGAACAGCGAGATCTCGCCGCCCATGATCGCGATGTTGGCCCGCCCGGTCGGGCGCGAGACGAGCGGGATGACCGGGCGGGACTGCACCGCTGTCACCGGCGCCGCCCCGTCACGGCAGGAAGTGCGGGGAGACTACCGATAGATGTCGAGGACATGGACAGCGTCACGCAGGGCATCGGCGTCCAAAGCGCTGAGCAGCCGGAGCAGTGCACGCGCGGCGACGCCGACCTCCGACCGACTGATCTGACGGTACGAAACGATGATGCCCGCATGGGAGCGGACATCGGCGGACCACTCTCGGGCGAGGCGGATGAAGTCCGCCACGTTCGAGGTAACGATGGCCCGTCCCTCCTGGGCGGCATACGCAAGCTGGGCGCTGTCCGCCACGCCGAGCCTCCCCACGTCGTGCGCGCTCACGGCGTCCTCGCCGCGGCCGCGTAGAACGCGGGCAAGGTCGGGGAGGATGTCCTCGTCGACGTACAGCCGCGCCCGGGCGGGCGACGACCTCACCGGCGACGCTCGGGGGATGGAGCGAAGACCATGCGACCTGTCTCGTCGACGCTCGCGCCATGCCGTTCCAGCACGCGTTCAGGTGAGTCGTCCGCGATCAGCCGGTCGATCTCCGGCTGGTGGTCGAAGTAGTAGGAGAGGGCGTCGTACACCGAGGCGGACGTGAGGTGGGGGTACATGGCGAGGATCTCATCCGGCCCTTCGCCGGCCCGGAGGAAGCGGGCCAGAAGGTCGACGCCGATGCGCGTGCCGACGATCGTCGGGCGACCGCCGCGGATAGTCGGGTCGACGACGATGTAGGGGTGCTCGGTCCGCGTCGCGAAGCTCATCGGGTGCTACTCGGTGCCGGAGGAATTCGACATAAGACTTCAACTCGAGATCTCTGACGCGGGACCGGCCGAATCGCGAGCGACGATCCGGCGCCTTCCGCTCGTCATGGTACCACGCGGTGGGGCAGCCCGACGGCCGGGACTGGCGGGGCCGAGGGCTCGTCCCGTCGCCGTCCCGGCCCGGCCAGCCGCGCGTCCGTCGGCGTGCGTCTCGCTGACGTCGCTCGATCAGCCTCGCGTCGGGGACATCTGCGCCGTCACGCGCTCCTCGTGTTGGCGCGGACGAAGTCGAGGACGTGCCGCCAGGCGTCGGCCGACGCCTCGGCGTGCTGCTCCTGCGTCCGATCGAAGAAGCTGTGCGGCGCGCCGTCGTAGACGTACGTCTCGTGCTTCACGCCGGTCCGGTCCATCGCCTGGTCGAACTGCCGGACCGCGTCGGGCGGGATGCCCTGGTCGGCGCCGCCGTAAATTGCCAGGACCGGGCAACTGTAGCGGTCCACCGCGTCGATCGGCTTCGGGCGGTCCGGCCAGCGCGACAGGCCGAGCGGCCAGCCATAGAAGCCGATCACCCCGGCGTACCCGAGGCCGCTCGCCGCCTGGAGGAACGACAGGGCTCCGCCGAAGCAGAAGCCGACGGAGAACAGCGAACTGACCGACCCGCCATCCGGCGAGCGGAGGTACGCCGCCGCCGCCGCGACGTCGGCCTGCAACGTCTCGGGCTTCGTCTGGCCGACGTGCGGCATGAAGTCGAAGCCCTCGCCGCGGTCGCCGGTCTGGTCGGTGCGCGCGAAGTAGTCGATCGCGACGGCATCGATCCCGTTCTCGGCGAAGCGGAGTGCGAGCTCCTTGTAGTAGGTATGCAGGCCCCGGACGTCCGGCAGCACGATCATGCCGGCGCCGGTCGGCTGGACGGCGCGGGCGGCGTACGCCATGAACGTCGTGCCGTCGGACGACGCGAGCTCGATGTCACGCGCGTCCGTCGCACCGCCGGCGATCGGCGCGATGGGCGGTCGGGCGTTCAGGTCGAAGCACATCTCTCTCCTCCATGACTGGCGGTGGGTGGGCGAAGCGGCACGCACCCGAGCGGCATTGTCGAAGCTCTATGGTAGTCCACCGCGCCACTTCGCCCGTGCCCTCCCGGAGGGGGCATCAGTCCCACGACGCGGAGCGGGCGGCAATGAACACTCGATGACCGGCAAGCGCTGCCTCCCTGCTACGATGGTCGTCGGTGCCGATCGATGGTGGTACGACGTGGGCGTGCGCCGAACGAGCATCGCCCACCATGACCGATGGGCGGAGCTCGGCGTCCTCGAAGGGTTCGCCGGGCAGCACTCGAGACACTACCTCCGGTAGACGCTCGGCTGACGAGACGGGGTCCGAACGTCGGAGCGGGGCAGGGGGAGCGGAACCGTACGGTTTCGTTACGGCTCTGGGTCGCGCGGCCCCCATTCCCGGCATAGATCCTGCACCGGTCGTTGGGTAGTTCGGCGGGCCGTGGTGGCCGACGCGCTTCGGCGTCGCGGCTCCCGCGCCCCCGATCTCGCGACGGGACCGCATCGGTCGGCTTGCAGATCGTCGGCCGGCCAAGGAGGCAGAGATGCAGGAACAGCAGCCACGCGAAGAGAACCGCGCCGCGACGGTGCGCCCGGGCGGGCCGGAGACCTGGACCGCCGCTGGCGAGTACATCGACCGCGACCCGCAGATGCCGGTCTCGGCCGGTTCGTCGACGCCGTCCGACCGCATGTTCCGCGGGGGCGAGGACACCCCGGCCACCACCGCCGCCGGCGGCACCAGCATGTCGGGCACAACGGACGCGACCGCGACCGGCACGTCGCGGACCTCGCCGGGCGACGCGGGCCGGCCGCTCGAGCGCCGCTTCGAGGACCGGCCGGAGACCACCAATCCCACCGGCAGCTCGTTCACGTCGTCGGCCGACCCAATTGGCGAAGGCAGCAACACGCCCGTCGGGAACGAGCCGAGCGACTTCCGCTCATGGGACGCCCGCCAGCCGGAGCCCGGCGAGGGCGGGCAGTCCTCCTGGATGCCCAGCGCCTGGAACACCGGGCAGATCGCCGGCATGTCGTCGACCAGCCTGGGCGGCCTGATGGCGGCCGGGGCGCTCGGCGCGCTGATCTACGCCTGGTGGCAGGGCCGCCGGCGCAAGAACCGCTTCGAGCGCATCCGCGACATGCTGCTGGACGTCGGCATGGAGTACGGCTCCGACCTGCCGCGGGTCGTTGGCCAGACGGTCGGCAAGTCGCGCTCGCCATTGCTGCCATTCGTCCTGCTGCCGCTCGCGCTCTACCTGCGGGCGCGCGGCGGCAAGGCCGAGAAGGCCGGCGAGGAGCTGCTCGAGCCTCTCAACATCGAGGATCGCACCCAGCGCCTCGTGAAGCAGGGCGCGAAGCAGTTCGAGCGCTACGGGCGCCGCTTCATTGACGAGCACGACCCGACCCAGGAGCAAAGCTGGGGCTGGACTCCCTGGCTGATCGCCGTGCCGGCGCTCGGCGGCGCGGCCTACTTCGGCCGCCAGTACCTCGGCCAGGGTGCCAGCGCCGTCCAGGACTACGCCCAGGGCTTCAGCGGCGACGGCCAGTCGATGGGCATGGGCAGCAAGCTCGTCCGCGACGTCATGACCCGCCAGCCGGATGTGATCGCGCCGGACGCCAAGGTCGCCGAGGCCGCCCGCAAAATGCGCGACCTCGACGTCGGCTCGCTGCCGGTCTGCGACGGGCAGCGCCTCGTCGGCATGATCACAGACCGCGACATCAGCATCCGAGCGACGGCGGAGGGCAAGGATCCGAATACCACGCCGGTCCGCCAGGTGATGTCGCCGGAAGTGGCCTGGGTGTTCGAGGACGAGCCGGCGACGATGGCCGCCTCGGTGATGCGCCAGCGCCAGATCCGCCGCCTGCCGGTCCTCGATCGGAACGACAAGCTGGTCGGCATCGTCGCCCTCGGCGACCTGGCGACCGACCTGCCGAGCGACACGATCAAGGGCTCGACGCTGGAGGACATCTCCTACCCGAGCCGCCCAAGCCGCTAGGCGTCAGGCGGGCCCGGACGATCCCCGCGCGGCCTCCCCGGAGCTTGGGGG
>JALYGH010000010.1 GCA_030777205.1 Chloroflexota bacterium | reverse complement strand
GGGCTCTATTTTTTCACGGGCCCACGGCACCGAAAGCGCCCAGCCTCGCACCCCTGCCGGTCCGTCCAGCGTACCCGAGCCCATCTTCATTTGCCAGGGTGGGCCGCCGGCCCATGAGGTATTTTTTGGGTTGCCGGTTGGCTTTATCTGGTCGCCGGTTGGCTTTCGGTGGCACCAAAATCGCGCTGACCAGGAGGGGATTGGGTTCGTTTTCGCAGAACCGGGGGTCTCGCCGCGTGCAGGCCCCCATCCCCCGGCCCCTTCGCCCAATCGTGGGGGAAGGGGAGCAAGGGCGGGGTACAGTCGCGGGGCGGAGCCGGAGCCACGGGTGCCTCCGAGAGTGACGGGTTGGGGCATCACTGTCACTACCCGCGAGCGGTGCCGCCGGCCCACTCCAAGCCGGCGCGGCAACTCCGAGTCGGCATGGTCCCGGCGTCGGGCGTAGTCTGATGTCGTCGGGTGCCGGCGTGAGGTGACGGATTGGCGGGTGAGGTTGCCGGGCACGGTTACCGGGGAGGCCGGGCCGAACGGCTGTACGTTGCGACGAGTAGACGCAAAATGGCGAGAGACCGAGCGCCCGAGACTGGTTGAAGTCGCGGCGAAGCTGGCGAAGAGGCACGCGTGGCCTGACCACGACCATCGAGGGAGCCGCGCCATCGCCGCCGAGGTCGGCCACCACGACCGTCGCGCCGGCGGCGGCCAGCGCCCGGCAGAGGCCGGTCCCGATCCCGCCCGCGCCGCCGGTCACGATCGCGACCTGACCGTTCAGCACACCATCCATGCGCGGAGCCGCTGCGTGAAGAACCTGCCCGTCTTCGTGTAGTATCGGCTACCGCTCGAACCTTTGTCGTCGAACCGCACAACATTGAGGCACGCGCCCGACGGCCGAGGGATGGAGAATGATAGGGAGTGAGTTCTTCGGGCAGCCGATCCTCAATTCTCCCTACGCGTATCCGGCTCGTCACTGGGAGCTTGATGAGCACGGGCAGCCGACGGGACGGGTCATTGAACGGCGCCGCTCGGCCGAGTTCATCACACCGATCCCGAAGCCCAAGAAGCAGAAGGCGCCGCCTCAGCAGCAGCGGCTGATCTTCGACGAGGGCAAGGGGCTCTCGACGCGGGAGCAGCAGTACGACCCGACCCCGATCATCAACGCGCTGCGCCGCCGCGTGGACCAGTGGCGCGGCATCCCGAACCCTGCCGATTGGCGGGTGACGCCCGAGACTGCCCGCCTGCTCCAGCACTGGCGACACCACGACTCCAGCGGCATTCGGCCGTTCTTCTGCCAGATCGAGGCGGTCGAGACGGCCATCTGGTTGACCGAGGTGGCGCCGGACCTGGGAGCGGCCGGTCGGGTCTTCCTCGATCACCTGGCGGACGCGAACAACGACGCGAACCCCGGGCTGCTGCGCCTGGCGCTGAAGCTGGCCACCGGCGCCGGCAAGACGACGGTCATGGCGATGCTGATCGCCTGGCAGACGATCAACGCCGTGCGACGCCCCAGGAGCCCGCGGTTCACGCGCGGGTTCCTGGTCGTCGCGCCTGGCATCACGATCAAGGACCGGCTGCGCGTCCTCCAGCCGAACGATCCGGACAGCTACTACGCCGCGCGCGACCTGGTCCCCGGCGACATGCTGGATGACCTGAACCGGGCCAAGATCGTCGTCACCAACTACCACGCCTTCAAGCTGCGCGAGCGCATGGAGCTCTCGAAGGGCGGGCGCGCCCTCCTCCAAGGACGGGGCGCGCCGCTCGACACGCTCGAGACCGAGGGCCAGATGCTCCAGCGGGTGATGCCCGAGCTGATGGGCATGAAGAACATCGTCGTGATCAACGACGAGGCCCACCACTGCTATCGGGAGAAGCCCGACCGCGGCGAAGGCGCGCTGTCCGGCGAAGACCGGCGAGAGGCCGAGCGGAACAACGAGGCGGCGCGGCTGTGGATCTCGGGCCTAGAGATGGTCGGCTGTCAGCTCGGGATCGCCCGCGTCCTGGACCTGTCGGCGACGCCGTTCTTCCTGCGCGGCTCCGGCTACGCCGAGGGCACGCTGTTCCCCTGGACGATGAGCGACTTCTCGCTGATGGACGCCATCGAGTGCGGGATCGTCAAGCTGCCCCGCGTGCCGGTCGCCGACAACGTCCCCGGCGGCGAGATGCCCCGGTTCCGCGAGCTGTGGAAGCACGTCGGCCCGAAGATGCCCCGCAAGGGCCGCGGCAAGGCCGCCAACCTCGACCCGCTCAGCCTGCCCGTCGAGCTCCAGACGGCGCTGGAGGCGCTGTACGGCCACTACGGCAAGACGTTCGATCTCTGGCGGGCGAGCGGCATCCGGGTGCCCCCGTGCTTCATCGTCGTCTGCCAGAACACCGCCGTCTCCAAGCTGGTGTACGACTTCATCGCCGGGTTCCAGCGCGAGAACGACGACGGCTCGACGACGCTCGAGAACGGGCGGCTCGACCTGTTCCGCAACTTTGACGAACACGGCAATCCGCTCGCGCGGCCGAACACGCTGCTGATCGACAGCCAGCAGCTCGAGTCCGGCGAAGCGCTGGACGACAACTTCCGCGCGATGGCCGCCGACGAGATCGAGCGCTTCCGCCGGGAGATCGTCGAACGGGGCGGCAAGGCGGCCGACGAGCTGCAGCGGGGCCGCGAGCTGGACGACGTGACCCTGCTCCGCGAGGTGATGAACACCGTCGGCAAGCACGGCCAGCTCGGCGAGCAGATCCGCTGCGTCGTGTCGGTCGCGATGCTCACCGAAGGCTGGGACGCCAACAACGTCACCCACGTGCTCGGCGTGCGCGCCTTCGGCACCCAGCTCCTGTGCGAGCAGGTGATCGGCCGCGCCCTGCGCCGCCAGTCCTACAACCTGAACGAGGCGGGGCTGTTCAACGTCGAGTACGCCGACGTGCTCGGGGTGCCGTTCGACTTCACCGCCAAGCCGGTCGTGGCGCCCCCGCAGCCGCCGCGCGAGACGATCCAGGTCAAGGCCGTGCGTCCCAACCGCGATCATCTCGAGATCCGGTTCCCGCGCGTCCTGGGCTACTGCGTCGAGCTTCCCGAGGAGCGGCTGACCGCCCGGTTCAACGCCGACTCCGTCCTGGAGCTGACACCCGACCTCGTCGGGCCGTCGATCACGCGGGACGCCGGGATCATTGGCGAGGCGGTCGACCTGAGCCTGGAGCACCTGGAGGATATGCGGCGCTCCACGCTGCTGCTCCACCTCGTCAAGCGCCTGCTCTACACGAAGTGGCGCGACCCCGGCGAGGAGCCGAAGCTGTTCCTGTTCGGCCAGCTCAAGCGGATCACCAGGGAGTGGCTCGACACCTGCCTGGTCTGCAAGGGCGGCACCTACCCGGCCCAGTTGATGTACCAGGAGCTGGCGGACATGGCCTGCGAGCGGATCACGGCCGGCATCACCCGCGCGATGGTGGGCGAGCACCCGATCAAGGCGATGCTGGACCCGTACAACCCGACCGGCTCGACCATGCACGTCAACTTCACGACGTCCAAGCCGGACCGCTGGGAGACGGACGCGCGCCGCTGCCACGTCAACTGGGTCGTCCTCGACAGCGACTGGGAGGCCGAGTTCTGCCGGGTGGTCGAGGGCCATCCGCGCGTGCGGGCCTACGTCAAGAACCACAACCTCGGCTTCGAGGTGCCGTACCGCTACGGCTCCGAGGCGCGCACCTACCGCCCGGACTTCGTCGTGCTGGTGGACGACGGCCACGGCGACGACGACCTCCTGCACCTGGTGGTGGAGATCAAGGGCTACCGCCGCGAGGACGCCAAGGAGAAGAAGGCGACGATGGAGAGCTACTGGGTGCCCGGCGTCAACAACCTGCGCTCCTGCGGCCGCTGGGCCTTCGCCGAGCTGACCGAGGTCTACCAGATCGAGGCCGACTTCAAGGCGAGGGTCGAGCACGAGTTCAACGCGCTGATCGACGCGGTCGCCGTCCAGCCGGTGGCCTGAGGCCAGGATGAGCGATGGAGCGGATCCCGACCCTAGAATGTCAGAGCATCAACGCGTTCTGGAGGCGAGTGTGAGCGCTAATGCCGTCCGCTCGACCGTGTATCTCGATCCCGCGCTGCATCAGGCCCTCCGGCTCAAGGCAGCCGCGACCCATCGCAGCGTGTCCGACCTCGTGAATGACGCCATCCGCGCGGCGCTACTCGAAGACGAGGAGGATCTCGCGGCGGTCGCAGAGCGCGAGCATGAGGAGACCTTGAGCTACGAGGAGTTCCTTGCCCAGCTCAAGGCCGATGGCACGCTATGACGTGAGGTTCAGGGCGTCGGTACGCCGGGATCTGCGCAGGATTCCCGACAGCGACGTCCGACGCATTCTTGCTCGCATCGAGAGCCTCCGAGACGACCCTCGCCCACCCGGCTCCTCGAAGCTGGCCGCTCAGGAAACCTATCGCATACGCCAGGGCACCTACCGCGTCGTGTATACCGTCGCGGACACCGAGCTGATCGTCGAGGTGGTCAAGGTCGGCCACCGCCGCGACGTTTACCGAGACACCTGAAGCAGCGCACGAGGGGGAGCATCGGCGTGGCCAAGAACCAGACGCGACGGGCCGTTGAGATGCTTCGGCATATGGACGCCACGCGCCGGAACATCCCCACCGCCGAGATCAGTCCGTCCTCCAGCACGACCAGAACTGATCGAACCGGATGATCCTCGGCGACGCGGCGAGCCCAACATCGACATCCTCCCCGCCGAGGGCGGCCAGATCCGGGTGAAGGTCAACGGGGTGGACGTCTTCCACCCGAGCACCGGCGAGGTCCGCAGCGACGGCCCGGAGGGCATCGCCTGCTAATTCATCGACACCGACTAGCACTACTCTGGCGTGATGTGTGCGGGCCTGTTCTGCAAGGGAGCAGGCCATGCAGATCGTCGTAGGGGAAGTCGAGAGCGAGGCGCTGGAACAGTTCGTGGAGCAGTTCCGGGGGGTCTTCCC
>JALYGH010000009.1 GCA_030777205.1 Chloroflexota bacterium | reverse complement strand
GGTCGGTGGGGCCGCCGATTCGTGGGGCTCTACGACACGCCGGACTTCGCCGATCCACCCGTCCTGGTGACCTCGGCCGCGAGCGCCTCCTCCGGGGCTGCGCGTCGATCCGAGCCGTTGCCCCAGTTGGCCGACCTGACGCCTCGGTCCTGTACGATTAGCCGAGTAGCCGGGGCGAGGTGCTCCGCGCCCGCACCATCCTCCGGGAGTCGCGTTCGTGCACGGTCGCGCATTCGTCACGTCGATCCCGAAGTGCGGGAAGAACGTCGTCCGCTCGCTGCTCCCCTCCCTTGGGCTCAGTCAGGTGTCGACGAGCGAGATGCCCGTCGCCGCGTCGCACGTCTACGCCCGGTGGCTCAGGGCGACGCAGCCGCGCGGCCGCCATCCTTCGGTCGACGCCATTATCCGTGAGACGCGCCCCGCCTTCGAGCACGTCCTCGGGCTGCTCGGAGAGCTGCCGGGCGGCCGGTACGTCCAGGGCCATTTCGCGTACGACGAGGAGCTGCACGCGGCGGTCCGGGCGGCGCGAATCCCGATCGTCCTCGTCTACCGCGACCCGCGCGCCTGCCTCGCGAGCCTGGCGCACTACCTGGTGGAGCGGGGCGAACCCGCCGACTTCCTGCCCCGCCTGCGCTCCCGCGACGTCCCGTCGGCGCTCCGCTTGCTCCTGGACGGCGACGAGGCGGTGGTGCCGTTCGAGCACTTCTTCGCGCCGTATGACGGCTGGCGGCGCGCCGAGGGCGTCCTCGCCCTCCGGTTCGAGGACCTGATCGGACCGCGCGGTGGCGGTTCGCGCACCCGGCAGTTCGCCACGATCATCCGGCTCGCGGCCCACCTGGGGTGGCGCGGGGCGCCGTGGCAGCTCGTCTCGGCGGCGAAGCATGCCTTCAACCCCCGCGCCGGCACGTACAGGCGAGGCACCATCGACGGGTGGCGCGAGGATCTCGATGGCCGCTTGCGAGCAGAGGACTGGCCTGCCCTCCACGAGCTCGCCGGGCGGTGGGGGTATCGCGGCGACACGACGCCGCGGGTGGCCGCGCTCGCCGGGATGGCTCACGCTGTAGCGGCCAGGGCCGTCCGGCCCTGACGATCCCCGCGCCACGGGCGGCCCCGTAGCCCGCGGCCACCTCGATGCGGTCGACTCGGTCACACGCCGTGGCCGGGACCAGTCGAAGGGTTTCAGGATGGTGACGCGGTTGTGTCCCCACGCGAGTCCTACGCGCGAGCCGAGCCTTTCGTCGGCCCATCGGCGTTCGGCATACTCAATCCCGAGGTTGAGGACCACCATCCAGCATTGAGGCCGACGGGAGACGGCGGGTAGAATCGCCCTCCGGCCCGGTACAGCGCGGGAGGGCCGTCGACGGGGAGGTGTACCGTTGTCGCCGCTCGGCCCGGCCGATCAGGAAGATGACGACGTGTTGAGTATCTCGGCGGTGCTGCCGGCCTACAACGAAGAAGAAGTGATCGCGGACAGCGTCGCGGCGATGGTCGCGACGCTCGAGTCGCTCGGGGCCGACTACGAGGTCATCGTCGTCGACGACGGCAGCCGCGACCGCACCGCCGAGATCGTCGAGCGGCTCGGGCGCGCGAACCCGCGGGTGCGCGTCGTCTCGCACGCCCAGAACCAGGGGTACGGCGCGGCGCTCTGGACCGGCTTCACGAGCGCGACGAAGGAGCTGGTCTTCCTGACCGACGGCGACAAGCAGTTCGACGTCGCGGAGCTGCGCGAGTTCCTGCCGCTGCTCGACGGCGCCGACCTGGCGATCGGCTACCGCGCGCCGCGCGCCGACCCCTTCATTCGGCGGCTGAACGGCTGGGGCTGGAACGCGATCGTCGGCCTGCTGTTCGGCTACACCGCCCGCGACGTCGACTGCGCCTTCAAAGTGTTCCGCCGCCGCATCCTCGACCGGGTGGACGTCCGCGCCACGGGGGCGACGTTCAGCGCCGAGTTCCTGATCAAGGCCCGCCGCCTCGGCTACGTCGTCCGCGAGCGCCCGGCCAGCCACTACCCGCGGCCGGCCGG
>JALYGH010000008.1 GCA_030777205.1 Chloroflexota bacterium | reverse complement strand
CCCGTGCAGCCGCGCCCGCACGTCCGCCCGCCGCTCGCGACGGTATCGCGCCTGCAGGCTCGCCGCGTCGTCCCCCGCCGCCCACTCGACCGCCAATGGCCGTCCCCGCCGTGCCACGTCCGCTCCTTCCGCCCGTTCAGCGGACAACGAGGCTACCAGAACGCACGCCGAGTCACCGGACCTGCCCAAAGCCTACATGACAAGCCATGACCCCCTGACGGCATTCCTCAGAGGGTCTTGGCACGGTGTTACTTCTACTGAGCGAGCAAAATCTCGACTCGGAACGGCACGCCTCTGACCGCATCCGGTTTATCACCTGGAAACGTGCATCGGCATGATCACGTGGAGGTAGCCGTTGGGGCCGGAGGCCGGGCGGAGCACCCCCGGGCTGGCCGGGCCGGTCACCTCGAGGTACGCTTGCTGGGCGTCCAGGGCCTCGAGCGCGTCACGGAGGTAGCGGCCGTTGAACGCCACCTGCAGCGCCTCGCCCTCGACGGCCGCGTCCACCTCGCCGGTGTAGTCGCCGATCTCCGACGACGTCGCCGCCACCGTCACCCGACCGAGCGACGCGTCCGCGCCCTCGGCCGGCGACAGCTGGAGCCGTACGATCATCGAGTTGTCGCGCGCGAACACCTGCGCCGCCTTGGTGTTGCGCAGGAAGTCGGCCGTCTGGAGCGTCACCCGCGTCTTCGACTCGCGCGGAATGATTCGGTTGTAATCCGGGAACTGCCCCTCGATGAGTCGCGACACGATCTCGGCCTGCGCATGGCGGAACAGCACTTGATTCAGGTCCGGCGTCGCCGCGATCTCGACCACCTCGTCCTCATCCGACGGCAGCCCCCGCGCGACCTCGGTCAGGGCCCGGGCCGGCACGATCATCGACAGGTCACCGGCCGGCACATCCTGACCCGCGCCAGACTCGCCGAGATCGACCTTGCGGACCGCTAGTCGGAACCCGTCCGCCGCCGCGAGCGTCAGCTTGCCGTCCTTCACCGTCAGCAGCACCCCGGCCAGGACCGGGCGGCTGTCGTCCGGGGCGGCCGCGAAGACGACCTGCTGGATCGCCTCCTTCAGGACCGCCGCCTTGACCTTCAGGCTGGCCCCACCGCCCACGCTTGGGATGGGCGGGAAGTCCTCGGCGTCGATGCCGCTGATGTTCGCCTCGAAACGTCCGGACTGGAGGTGGGCCTTCTTGCCCCGGACGTCGATCATCAGTGGCTCACCGGCGGTCAGCAGCCCGACGTAGTCGATCAGCAGGCGGGCAGGCAGCGTGATCGCGCCCTCGGCCTCCACCTTGGCGCCAACCCGGCAGCTCACCGCCAGCTCGAGGTTGGTGGCCGCCAGCTTCAACTGGCCGCCGTCCGTCTGGAGCAGGATGTTCCCCAAGACGGGCAGGGTGCTCCTGCTGGACACGACGCGCCCGACCGTGGACAGGCCCTCGGCCAGCTTCTCCGGCAGACAAGTCAGCTTCATGGCATGCGACTCCTCGGTCTCGGTCCCGTTCGGGCAGTGGCCCATCGCGATGGCAGCCCCACCAGGGGCGACGGTCCGTCTCTCCATGTGGCTATCGCGCAGTGTGCCCAACTCCGCGCCGCCATTCTACCCGGCGGCGTTTCGTCGTCTGCCGCGCGCATCCGCGGCTTTGGGTGAATTGTGGCGCGCCCAGCCCGCCGGTCACCTGTCCGATGGCTGCCTCGGCCGGGCGCCGGTGCCGGACGCCGCGATCACGATCTTGACCACGACCATCGACTCGGGCCAATCCAACTCGTACATCCCGGTCACGCCGGTCGATCGGAACAAGGGCGACACCGGCGGCTAGCGGGGCCGCCGCGGATAGGTGAGAATCGTCCTGGTCGTCCTCGGAGGCGCTCGGGCACAGTTGATGGGCGCGTTGTCGGCGCTCGTGGCGCTGGCCGCCCGAGGCGAAGGGCGTCGGGTCGGTGCTCCACCAGGCGCGGGCTGTCGCTTCACGCCGATCGATGATGCCGGCCGGGGAGGCCGGCGTCTCTTCGGCGAGGGCGACGCAACCGAACCCACGCGGGCAGTCCAGATCGCTGCGGCGCGAGACGCTGCCGATCGGGTACTCTCCGGGATGCGCCGGCGCGAGCCGCGAATTGCGCCCGGAACCGCCTAGAATCTCCGCCGATGTCGACCTCAGCGCCCCGCCGCCTGTCGCTCCGCCTGACGCTGGTGTCGCTCCTCGTCGGCCTGCTGCTCGCGACCGTCATCTCGCTCGCCACCGTCGCCCAACTCAGCGTCGGCGGCATCGTCGCCGAGATGGAGGCGCGCTCGTTCGGCATCAGCGCCCTGGCAATCGGCGCGCAGGTCGACGCCTACGTCAAACCCGCGTTGCCCGTCCTCGACGAGCTGCTCGAGCAGACCGAGCGCGGCCGCCCGTCCATCGACGACGCCGATGCGATCGCCGAGCTCCTCATTGGCCGCCTACGGCACGCCCCGACGATCGGCTGGCTGAGCTTCTCCTCCCAGGCCGACGGTCGCTTCGTCGGCGCCTGGCGGCGCGCCGACGGCGCCATCATCCTCAATCGTTCGGCCCCGGATGTCGACGGTGGCCGGCCGTCGGAGGTCGAGGTTGCCGCCGATGGCCGGCGCACCCCGTTCTGGCGCGACCTGCCAGGCGGGTACGACCCCCGGCAGCGCCCCTGGTACCGGCTGGCGGCCGAGAGCAACGGCGTGGTCTGGACCGAGCCGTTCCAGTTCAACGAGGGCGCCTTCGGCATCACCGCCGCCGTTGCCCTCCGTAGCCCGGAGAACGCCGAGCTGCTTGGCGTCTTCACGGCCGACTTTTTCCTCGACGACATCTCTCGCTTCCTGGGCGTCCTGGCGGGCGGCACCAACATCGACGGCGCGCGCCTGCTCCTGCTGTCGCGGCATGGGATGGTCGTGGCCGACTCTGCCGGCCGTCCGGACGGGCTCGCGTCGGCCATGGCGGACGCCGCGAAGGCGACGCTGCCGGGCGGCTTCGACCGCCTGGAGCCCGACCGGGCCGTGACGACCCACTTTGGGGCCGGCGGCACGCGCTACATAGGCGGCTTCCAGGCGATCGGGACGGCCGGCGGGCCGGAGTGGGTCGCCGCGGTCGTGACCCCGGAAGACGTTGCCCTGGACGTCGTCTACGACCAACGGCGCACCGCCGTGCTCCTCGGCCTGCTCTTCCTGGCGGTCGCCGTCGCCCTCGGGTCGTTCGTGGCGCACCGAATCGCCGCCCCGCTCCATGCCGTCGCCCGCGACCTGGAGCGGGTGGGGCGCTTCGAGCTCTCGCCCGATCCGCCGCCGTCCTCGTTCGTCGCGGAGATCGCCGTGGTCGGCGAGTCGGTGAACCGGATGAAGGCCGGCCTCCGCTCGTTCGGCCGCTACGTACCGACCGAGATCGTGGGCGACCTCCTCGCGCGCGGCGAGGAGGCACGCCTCGGCGGCGAGTACCGTTCCCTGACGGTGTTCTTCTCGGACGTCGAAGGCTTCACCCGGATCGGCGAGCACCTCGAGCCGAGCCAGCTCGTCGAACACCTCGGCGAGTACCTCGAGGCGATGACCGCCATCCTGCGCGACGAGGCCGGGACGATCGACAAGTTCCTCGGCGATGGCATCCTGGCGTTTTTCAACGCGCCGCGTGACGTGCCGGACCACATTACCCGCGCTTGCCGCGCGGCGCTGCACTCCCAGGCGCGCCTGCGCCAGCTCGGCGAGCGCTGGGAATCACGGGGCGCACCGGTCATCCGGGCCCGCATCGGGCTCCACGTCGGCGAGGTGCTGGTCGGCAACATCGGGACGCCCGAGCGGTTCGAGTACACCGTGATCGGCGACGCGGTGAACCTGGCGAGTCGCTTCGAGTCGCTGAACAAGCTGTACGGCACCCGGATTCTCGCGAGCGAAGACGTGCGCGCCGCGACGGGCTCCGCCTTCGAATGGCGGCGGCTGGACCGGGTCGCCGTCGCGGGCCGTGAGGACAGCACGCTGGTCGTCGAGCTGCTCGGCGAAAGTGGCGACCTCGA
>JALYGH010000007.1 GCA_030777205.1 Chloroflexota bacterium | reverse complement strand
TCGCGGAGCTCGACGCCGACCCGGTCCGCGTCCGCCAACTCTGCGGCTGGGACTGGCTCACCGGCGCCCTCGACGCCCTCCCGGCGCCTACCGAGAAAGCGGCGTGACCAGACGGAATTGGTATAAGGCGGGCGGTCCCGGGCACCGACCAGATTGGCCCACATGAGGGGCCGTCCGACCGACGCTATCTCGTCGTCGGGCATGCGGCCGCCATCATGTCGGGGGTCTCCCCCCTCCGTACCGAAGCGTCCGTGAATCCAGGTCTCATGGGGAGAGGAAAGGTTCGGATCATGTTCGGCTTCATGCGCAAGTCCGCGGTGCGGCCCCCGTCGGCGGAGATCTGCCGAGCCCTCGAGGCGATCGGCCTGCCGCCGGGATGCGACGACCCTGTCGCGGCCTTCCAAGTCGCCGAGCTGCACGGGAGGTACTCCGGTCGCAAGGTGACGCACATCCGGATCTTCGATCCTTCGACGGCCACCGCGCGGGGGGTCGCCATCCGCGCGTACGGCGACCTCGACGCGCACCCTGACCTCGTCCTGTGGACCGGCCGCGTGGAGCAGGACGGCACGGTCAACATCACCCGCCAGGCCGCCCCGAGCGTGACCGAGGGGACGACGCGCCAGGCGGCCGATCGCACCATGCATGGCGACGTCGAGCACCTCCTTAACCAACCCGTCGACCGATGAACGGAGCCGCCAGAACTCGGGCGGGGGCGGGGCCTCGAGCCGGACGTGTGAGCGGCGACTCCCCGCGAGGGTCCGGGACCGGACGGCGTACCATCGCGACGGTGGCGAGGCCCAGCCCGACACAGCGGCGCATCCTCGCGATGCTGGCCGAGGGGGCCACCATCTCGTCCTGGGGAAGCGGGCGCCTGCGCGCCTACGTCGACGACGGCGGGGACACCACGCGCGAGATCCTCGCCTCGACGCTCGCCACGCTCGTGAGATCAGGGTGGATCGCGCCGACCGCGGCCCGCGATACCGACCGTGGCCGGTGGACGGAGTACGGCATCAGTGCGGCCGGCCGCGCCGTCAGCCAGTCCGCCGAGGAAGAGGAGCTTGGCAAGGAGGCAGGCGGTGCGGACGTGTGACCAGCGGCCGGCCTGCGCCGCGTCGGATGCGCCGGGCTCGCACGCAATCGACGACACCGACGCCTATGGTGTGACACGGGGCGGGGATGGGCGGACCTACGCCCGCTACCGGTGTTCGGCGTGCGGGCGCTACCTCATGGTCGAACAGCGTCAGGGCGAGGAAGTCGAGGAGTGGCGGGATCAGTAGCAGTTCGGGCGACCAGGACCGCGCCCGAACTCAGCGCCCTCCGGCGCGGTGGCAGGCTGATCGAATCGAAGGTCAGGGCCGAGGTCGACCGGGCGCCCTACAGGCCGGCCCTCACACTGGCGCGGCGGTGCGTCGCCGCCGTGGTCATGCTAGCGATCGTGGGCGGCACCCTGACATGCACGCCGGCGCGGATGGATGGGTACGCGTGAAGAGTGGCCAACACCGAGCCGCATCAGGCACCGTGTCTGGACTGATTCGATCGGTGCGTCGCGGGGACCGCAAGGATCGTGAACGCTTCGCCGTGCTGTCTCAGCGCAGGCTGATCCTCGCCGCCATCATCGTCTGCGCGGTTGCCGGGGCGTGGGTCCTCGTGAGCGACCAATCCGGCACCGAAGGGCTGAAGCTTGGACTCGGGATCTTGATGGTGGCGTTCGGGGTGCACGGCCTGGTCTTCCGCCGAGAGTTGGTTGCCACAATCGCGCGTGTGCGTTCCTACCTCCACCTTGGCCCGTTCCTGCACGCGGTCATGTTGGCGCTCATCGCGAGTGCCGGCGTGCTGATGGTGCTCGGTGCCATCGGAAGCGATCGGTAGCGAGCAGCCGCGTCGGCCGTGACGGGGTGGTATCGATTGCGACGGTGGCCGTGATCGCGTGCCTCGCGGAGTAGGGGGGACGACTGTCGACATCGCCGTCCCTCGTAGGCGTACGGAGTCACGCCCTCAGTTCAGGCGACCGATGGTCGGCCGGGCGGCGGTGCTCCCGCGCCCGTCCCGCGCGGACTCGCAGAAGGGGCAGACGGTGATGCCGTGGAAGGCGACAACCTCGTGCAGCTGCCCGAGCGTCATCCGCCACGGGTACGTCCACCAATGCCCGCATACGGACATGGCGACCAGCCCGGCCTCTCCGAACGGCTCTCCGGCTTGGTTCATGGACGATGGACCCTCTCGCGGACGTGACAGACGCCCACCTGCACGGGCGAGGGTACGCAGTGCACGTTCCGGTCCACCGGCAGTGCCACCTTGCACGACCACCCACACCGTGCTATCACCAAATCAGGAGGTGGCATGCCCTTCTTCATTGCTCACGTGTCGGGGCCACGCTCGTCGAAGCGGGTCCTGACGGACAGTGGGGGCTTCGAGACCGCCCGTGAAGCCGAGGATGCTGCCAAGTCGCGGTGGCCGAACGGCGACTACTTCATCGTCGAGGCAGATGACGCGGACCAGGCGGGGATTGCGGCGATTGCCGAGTCCAGGACGCTTGATTGAGGAGGTTCGCGGCGCTGGCCGCGATCCCCAGACACCCCATCTATATATGCCGGCGCTCGCATTCCGAATATCCCGGCGGTCGCATTCCGAGACGTCCGCCGACGAGAATCTACCAAGTGGGACCCTTGACGACGGCCTCGGCCACCTTGCGGTCGAGCCGCCGGCCGCCGGTCGGCTCGGCGCTTAGTCGCCCGTCCTCGACCACGACCTTGCCGCGCAGGATCGTCGTCGTGGGCCAACCGGCGACCTCCCAGCCCTCCCACGGGCTGTAGTCGGACTCGTGGAGGTCCTCCTTGCGCAACGTCCTCCTCATCGACGGATCGATGATCGCGAGGTCGGCGTCGCTGCCCGGCGCGATGGCACCCTTGCGGGGATACAGGCCGAGGATGCGGGCGGCGTTGGCCGACGTCAGGTTAACGAACCGCTCCAGCGAGAAGCCCCGCCGCACCACGCCCTCGGTGTAGACGATGCCCAGGCGGGGCTCGACGCCGGCGTTGCCGCCGGTCGTGTCGTCGATCCGCCGGCCTTGCGTCTTGACCGCCAGCGTCGTGCACACATCGTCGGTCGCGACGGTCGAGATCGTGCCGTTCGCCATCCCCGCCCAGAGGGCACGCTTGTCCTCTTCGCCCTTCAGCGACGGGTAGGTGTGGTAGATCTGGCCGTTCGGCCGACGGTAGTCGGCACTCGTGTAGTTGGCGTACTGGTGGAGGGTCTCACCGTAGATCGGTACGCCTCGGCTGCGCGCCTCGGCGATCGCCTGGACGCCGCTCGCCGCGCTGACGTGGACCATGTACAGGGCGGCCCCGACCAGCTCGGCCAGGCGGATGACGCGCCGGAACGAGAGATCCTCCGACAGCGAGTTGTGGACCTCCGCCAGGTGCTCGAAGCCGGTCCGCCCCTCGCGACCGAGCTTCTCGTACATGTACATGACGATGTCGTCGTCCTCGCCGTGGATCGCCGCGATGCCGCCGGCCTTCGCCAGCCGCTGGAGCACCTCCCAGATGTGGCCGTAGAGCACCCGCCGGCCGCGGCGGCTGGGGGTGATGTCGGTCGTGAACATCTTGAAGCTCGGGAAGCCGGCCTGGACCGTCTCCTCGATCTGGTCGAGCACCTCCGGCGGGGGCGCCCCGAGCAGCATGACGTGGAAGGCGTAGTCGGTGTAGCACCGCCCGCGCCAGTCGCCGTCGCGTCGCTCGATCGTCTGCTGGAGCGTCTCGCCCGGCTCCCAGGCCGCGAAGTCGATCAGCGTCGTCGTGCCGCCGTAGAGCGCCGCCCGGCTGACCTGCTCGGGGGGCGCGCTCAGCGTCGTTTCGCCGCCCGGGAACGGCACCGGCCACTTGCTGTGGATGTGCGGGTCGATCCCGCCGGGCACGACGACCTTGCCGGTGGCGTCGAGCGTGCGCGCGACGTCCTCGGTCAGCGTGCCGGGCGTGGCCACGGCCACGATCCGCTCGCCCTGGATGGCCACGTCCCAGGCGCCGACGCCGTGCGGCGTGACCACGCGGTCGCCGCGGATGACGAGATCGAGCATGACGCGCTCCTCCTTCCGCGCCTGGTCCACGGTCGCCGACCATGCGCGACGGCAACGGACTCGGGTGGCCGAGGGAGAGCCCGACACGGGCTTCCCGGACACCGTGCGGCCCTGGCCCATGGTACTCGGCGCACCGTCGCGGCGGCGACCACCGATCGCCGAACGGGCTGGCTGGTGCTGATCACCGCACGCGAAACCCGGCCAGGTGATGCGCCGACGATGTATAACAGGCCGCCGTCTCAGTTCCCGGTGCGGTCCTGCTGAGGTTGGCATTACAACCTTGCTGCGCTGCCTCGGGCTAGCTTGTCCGCGGCGCCGGCGCCAGGTCCGGGGCTTCCGCACCTCGGCGTGGCGGGCCTCCGGGGAGGGCGAACCGATGGTGGCAGAGCGAGTCGCGACCCGTGAGATCGTCTGGCTGGGCCAGGTGGCGGCCCAAGCCCGCCAGTTGGTCGGCGGCAAGGTGGCCCCGCTGAGCCGCCTCGCGGCGCGCTATCGCGTACCGCCCGGCTTCTGCCTGACCACGCTCGCCTTCGAGCAGTGGGAGGCTGACGCCGACGGCGAGTGCCTGCCCGCCGCGCTCGAGCGAGAAATCGCGGCGGCGTACCTCGCGCTCGCCGAACGCTGCGGCGCGGAGGAGCCGGCCGTCGCCGTCCGCTCGTCGGCCGTCGACGAGGACGGCGCGGCGGCTTCGTTCGCCGGCCAGCTCGACACCTACCTGAACGTCGTCGGCGCCGCCGCCGTCTGCGAGGCGGTCGCTCGCTGCCGGTCATCCGCCCACTCGTCGCGGGTCGCCGACTACCGCCGTCGGCATGGCCTGCCCGCCAATGGCGCACGGCTCGCGGTCCTCGTGCAGCAGCTCGTCGTCGCCGACGTCTCGGCGGTCGTCTTCAGCGCCAATCCGCTCACCGGCAGCCGCGCTGAAGTCGTCATCAATGCCAGTTGGGGGCTGGGCGAGAGCGTCGTCGGCGGTAGCGTCACGCCGGACACCTACGTCGTCCGCTCGGAAGACTGGACGGTCGCCGAGCGGCTGGTGGCCGAGAAGCGGCGGATGAGCGTGGCGGTTGCCGGCGGCACCCGCGAGGTCGCCGTGCCACGCCTGCTCTGGACCCAGCCGGCGCTGCGCGACGAGCAGGCCGCCGAGATGGCCCGCCTCGCCGGCGATCTCGAACGGACGATGGGCTGGCCGGTCGACGTGGAGTGCGCCTACCGCGACGACGTGCTCTACCTGCTCCAGTGCCGGCCGATCACCACACTCGGCGCCACGGCGGAGCCGGGACGGCGCTGATTCCGACCGCCGAGACACAGGGTACGAGATGACGCGCTGCGAGGCGCTTGGGAGGACCTGTGAACCAGTCTGAGGCGCAGAACTCGGCGGCGACAAGCGAAGCGACCCCCGATTTCCCGGTCGTCTGGGAGCGGCCGGGCGACGAGCATGGCTTCTGGGAACGGGATCAGATGCACTTCCCGGAGCCGATCACCCTCCTCGACGACGCGTTCGTCCGGATCATCTTCGAGCACGGCTTCAACCACGCCGCCAGGCACTACGAGATGCCGATTCGCGGCGCCGCGCGGCGGATCGGCACCTACATGTACCAATCGATGGCGCCGAGCCTGCCGCCCGAGCAGATGGCGGCGCAGGGCAAGCGGACCGAGGAGCGGATCTCCCCGGTCATTGCGCGCCTGGGGGAGCTGTGGGAGCGCGAGTGGTTGCCCGAGCTGCAGCGTAACCTGGCCGAGTGGCGGGCCTTCGACCTGGCCGGCGCGCTGCTGCCGGAGCTCCTCGCGCATGCCGACCGGACGGTCGAGCGGCTGCGACGGGTCTGGGAGATCCACTTCGAGATCGCCTTCCCGATGTTGCTGGCGATCAGCCTGTTCGACGACTTCTACCGCGACCTGTTCGGCGATGAGGACGCGTTCCAGGCGTACCGCCTGCTCCAGGGCTTCGACAACAAGACGCTCGAGACCAACCGGGCGATCTGGACCTTGAGCCGACGGGCGCTGGCCGAGCCGACCGTCCGCCGAGTCTTCGAGACGCTCCCGGCGCCCGAGGTCGTCCCGGCACTGGAAGGGACGCTCGCCGGCCGGGCCTTCCTGACCGAGCTGCGGACATTCCTCGAGGCGTACGGTCGCCGTGGCGACTCCTGGGGGCTCCGCTCCCCGGGCTGGATCGAGGACCCGACGTCGGTCATCCGGAACGTGAAGGACTACGTCGCCCAGCCCGACCGCGACCTGGAAGCCGAGCGGGCCGCCCTCGTCCACGAGCGCGAACGGCTGATCAGGGCGGCGCGCGAGCGGCTGCGCGGCTACCCGCGGCCGGTCGTCGAGCAGTTCGAGGGGCTGCTCGAGTCGGCCCAGGTCGGGAACGTCCTCTCCGAGGAGCACGGGTTCTGGATCGACTTCGGCGCGACGTACGAGGTCCGACTGGTCTTCCTGGAGCTCGGCCGACGCTTCACCGCCGCCGGGGTGCTCGACCGGCCGGAGGACGTCTTCTCTCTCGGCCTCGACGAGATCCGGGCGACGGCCGAGGCGCTGCCGGCGCTCGACCGCCGCGCCGTGGTCGCCGAGCGGCGGGCCGAGATGGAGCGCTTCGC
>JALYGH010000006.1 GCA_030777205.1 Chloroflexota bacterium | reverse complement strand
CAACCGGAGTCTCGCCCCCCAGTTTAGCCCGCACGGTGGCTGCCCCTCAGTTTTGCAAGGCTCTCCTATTTGCTAAGCGTGCGCCGGCCCGGGCGCCGGAACGCGGTCAGGTGTAAGTCCTGGAAATGTGGACCAGCCGCACCGCGCCGGCCGGCTGCCGGGCCGAGCCTCGGACCAGGGAAGGAGCACGCGAGGCGAGGCCGGAGGTGTGGTACCATGAAGCGGCGATGACCGGCACGAGCGAAAGGGTAGTGACCGCCTCCCCGGGCCACGCCGCGCTCGGTCTCAGCGACGAGCAGGCGGTCGGCCTGTATCGCACCATGCTCCTCGCCCGCGCCGTCGACGAGCGCCAGTGGATCTTGAACCGCCAGGGGCGCCAGGCGTTCGTCATCTCCTGTCAGGGCCACGAGGCTGCCCAGGTCGGCAGCGCGGCCGCCCTCCGTCGTGGCCGGGACGTCATGGTCCCCTACTACCGCGATACGGCCGCCGCCATCGCCTTCGGCGCGACGCCGCTGGACTGCCTCCTCGAGGCGCTCTCGCGGGCGAATGGACCGTGGACGGGCGGGCGAATGATGCCGTCGCACTTCAGCTCGCCGGCGCTCAAGATCCTGACCGGCAGCAGCTCGGTCGGGTCGCACATCCCGCACGCGACCGGCGCGGCGCTGGCCGCGAAGCTGCGCGGCGAGGATTCGGTGGCGCTCGCCTACTTCGGGGACGGCGCAACCGCCGCCGGCAACTTCCACGAGGGGATCAGCTTCGCGGCGATCCATCGCCTGCCGGCGATCTTCTTCTGCGAGAACAACGGCCTGGCGATCTCCACCCGGCCGGAGCTCGAGATGCCGGTCGGGCGGGTGGCGGATCGCGCGTCCGCGTACGGGATCCCGGGCGTCGTGGTCGACGGTACGGACATCCTGGCCGTCTACGCGGCGACCCGCGAGGCCGTCGAGCGCGCCCGGCGTGGCGAGGGGCCGACCCTGATCGACGCGCCCTGCGTGCGCCTCACGCCCCACTCGAGCGACGACGACCACACCCGCTACCGCTCGGGCGATGAGCTGGACGCCGCCCGCGCCCGCGACCCGATCCCGCGCTACGCTTGGTACCTCCGCGAGTATGGCCTGCTCGACGATGCGGCGGACGGCTGCATCAAGCAGGAAGTCACAGCGGAGGTTGAGGCGGCATTGCAGGCGGCGCTCAGCGCTCCCGCGCCCGACCCGGCGACGGCGCTCGACCACGTGCTGGCCGAGCGCTCGTCGAGTGGGGCACTCGACCCCGGGTCTGCGGGGCTCGGGAGGGTCTGATGGATCGCCGTCGCGATGTCCGCAGATCCTGCGCTTCGCTCAGGATGACGCTTCTTGAGCCGTGGCGCAGCGATGCTCATACGCTTGGTCTGTCCATGATGACGCGGATGAAGGTGCGCCGATGGCCCAGAAATCCCTGATCGAGGCGGTCAACGCGGCCCTGGCCGAGGAGTTGGAGCGCGACCCGAGCGTGATCCTGCTCGGAGAGGACGTCGGCATGCACGGTGGCGTGTTCCGGGCGACCGACGGTCTCCAGAAAAGATTCGGCCCGCAGCGCGTCATCGATACGCCGATCGCCGAGCTGGGGATCGCCGGCGTCGCGATCGGCGCGGCGATGAACGGGCTGCGGCCGGTCGCCGAGATCCAGTTCGCCGACTACATCCACCCGGCGTACGACCAGATCGTCAACGAGGCGGCCAAGATCCGCTATCGGTCGAACGGCGCCTTCGAGTGCCCAATCGTCGTCCGGGCCCCGTTCGGCGCGGGCGTGCATGGCGGGCTCTACCACTCCCAGAGTGTCGAGGCGCTGTTCTACCACGTGCCGGGCCTGAAGGTCGTGATCCCCTCGACGCCGTACGACTGCAAGGGGCTGCTCAAGGCGGCGATCCGCGATCCCGACCCGGTCCTGTTCTTCGAGCACAAGAAGAGCTACCGTCGCTGGAAGGGCGAGGTGCCGGATGGCGACTACACCGTGCCGCTGTCGCAGGCGGACGTGAAGCGCCAGGGGCGGCACATCTCGGTCATCACGTACGGGATCGGGGTCCACTACGCACTCGAGGCCGCCGAGCGGATCGACCGCGAGGGCGTGTCGGTGGAGGTGGTCGACCTGCGGACGCTGGCCCCGATGGACAAGGCGACGATCGGGCGCTCGATCTCGAAGACGAACAAGGTGCAGATCGTCCACGAAGACAACAAGACCGGCGGCGTCGGCGCGGAGATCGCGGCCACGCTCGCCGAGGAGCACTTCGAGCAGCTCGACGGCCCGATCCTGCGCGTCGCGGCGGCGGACGCCCATCTCCCGTATGCGCCGAGCCTGGAGGAGGCAATCGTCCCGAACGTCGACGACGTCCTGGACGCCCTCCGCCGGCTCGCAGCCTACTGATCGTTCGAGGAGCGTATGAC
>JALYGH010000005.1 GCA_030777205.1 Chloroflexota bacterium | reverse complement strand
CTCGGGCAGAACCTCGACATCGTCGACCGGCTCAAGGGCGTGGCGGCGGAGCTGGGGACGAGCCTGCCTCGGCTGGCGCTGGCGTGGGTGCTCCGCAACCCGGCCGTCTCGGTGGCGTTGAGCGGCTGCCGTAGGTCGAGCGAGATCGAGGAGAACGTCCGCGCCCTCGACGTAACGCTGTCCGACGACGTGCTGGCCCGGATCGAAGAGATCATGGCCGGCGCCGCGGGCCAGGTCAAGGCGGTGCCGGGGCGTCACCACACGCCGCCGGAGGAGTAGCACGCGGTGGACCGGGACCCCGCACGCCGCTCGGGTACAATCCCGGAGGGTGCTAGTTTGCGTGAGGAGCGGTTCGGTGGCACATGACGTCGACCTCTGTGTAATCGGGACGGGGCCGGGCGGGTACATCGCCGCGGTTCGCGCGGCCCAGCTCGGGCTGAAGACGGCGGTCGTCGAGCGCGAGGAGATCGGCGGCATCTGCCTCAACCGCGGCTGCATCCCCACCAAGGCAATGCTGCGCTCGGCCGAGGTCATGCAGACGATGCAGCACTCGGCCGATTACGGCATCCTCGCCGACAACGTCCGCCTCGACTTCGCGAAGGTCATCGATCGCCGCGACAAGGTCGTCAAGCAGCTCACCGGCGGGGTCGGGAGCCTGTTCAAGAGCTACGGCATCCAGGTCGTGCGGGGCAGCGGCCGCCTGGCCGAGCGCGGCAAGGTCGTCGTCTCGGGGGAGGCCGACGAGACGCTCAACGCCCGCAACGTCATCATCGCCACCGGGTCCGTGCCGGCGAAGCTGCCGATCCCCGGCGCCGACAACCCGAACGTCATCGACAGCGACGGCGCCCTGGCGCTGACCGAGGTGCCGGGCAGCCTGCTCGTGATCGGCGGGGGCGCGGTCGGCTCGGAGTGGGCGAACGTGTTCGCCGCGTTCGGCTCGAAGGTCACCCTGGTCGAGATGCTGCCGACGCTCCTGCCACTCGAGGACGAGGAGATGGGTCGGACGCTCCAGCGCACGTTCCAGCGCCAGGGCATCACCGTCCACACCGAGGCGAAGCTCGACGCGATCGAGACCGCCGACGACGGCAAGGCGGTCGGCGTCCTGACGCTCAAGGACGGCAAGCAGGAGCGGGTGACGGCCGACAAGATCCTGGTCGGCGTCGGGCGCAAGCCGAACACGACCGGCCTCGGCCTCGAGGACGTCGACGTGAAGGTGGACCGCCGCGGCTTCGTCGAGGTCGACGACTACCTCCAGACCAGCCTGCCGAACGTCTACGCGATCGGCGACGTGACCGGGAAGCAGCTCCTGGCCCACCTGGCGTCCCACCAGGGCGTGACGGCGGTCGAGAACATCGCCGGCCACGAGGTCGTGATGGACTACAAGGTCGTGCCGGCCTGCACCTACACCCACCCGGAGGTCGCCTCGGTCGGCCTGTCCGAGAAGAAGGCGCGCGAGCAGGGCTACGACGTCAAGATCGGGAAGTTCCCGTTCGCGGCCAACGGCCGGGCGCTGTCGCATGGCGAGACCGAGGGGATGGTGAAGATTGTCGCGGACGCGAAGTATGGCGAGCTGCTCGGCGTCCACATCATCGGCCCCCAGGCCAGCGAGCTGATCCCGGAGGCGGCCCTCGGCATCAAGCTGGAAGCTACGCTGGAGGACATCCAGGCGACGATCCACGCCCACCCGACGCTGGCCGAGGCGGTCATGGAGGCGGCGTGGGCCGCGGCCGGCGGCGCGCTCAACCTCCCCAAGCCGCGCGAGCGAGCCCAGGCGTCAACGTAGAGGAGGCCGTCGCGGGCACGTGTTGCGCGGGCCTCGCTCCGGGCCGTACCCGAACGCCAGGCGTGCATCGAGGCCGCGCGAGCCTACCCCAGTATCCGCTTCGTCCGCTGCCAGGGTAGCGCCCCGCGCGCCACTAGCGCCCGCCCGTACAGCGCCACCTTCCAGGCGATGTAGGGCGGCGCGTACGCCAGGGCCCGATACGCCCGCGACGGCGCCCGCGCCAGCCGCAGCGCGGCCAGCAGGTACACGACCTGCCCGCCCAGGCCGAAGATCGCCAGCAGGGTCGGCAGCATCCGGCGCAGTCCCACCCCGACGAGGAGCAGCCCCCCGGCCAGCGCGAATGGCACCGACAGCGGCGGGATCAGCTGCTCGATCACGGCGTCCAGGCGCAAGAAGCTGCGCTCGCGGAGCGCGTCGGCCACCAGGCGCGGGCCATAGCGCCGCAGCATCTCCACGCGGCCCCGCTCCCAGCGCGTATTCTGGATCACCGCCTGCCGGAAGCTGACCGGCATGTCGGCCATGACCGTCGTCTCGTAGGCGAAGTCCACCCGAATGCCCCGCTCGACGAGTGCCAGGTGGAACTCGACGTCCTCGGCCAGGGTGAACCAGGACCAGCCGAGCCGCTCCAGCACCGGCGCCGCGAAGCACATCCCGTTGCCCTTCAGCCCGCAGGACAGCCCGAGCGCGGCCCGTCCGAGCGGCCGCAGGTAGTGGACCGCCGTCAGGGCCGCGTAGCGCAGCGCCGCCAGCGGCGACTCGCCGACGTTCAGCACGGTGTAGTACGCCTGGATAACCGCGCTGCCGGCCTCCAGGCGGGCATCCATGCGACCGAAGAAGTCGCGCGCGATGATCGAGTCCGCGTCGACGACGACGAACGCGTCGTAGCGCTCGCCGGCCTCGTCGATCCGGCCCAGCAGCCAGCGCAGTGCGTACCCCTTGCCCCGCTCGTCGTCGTCGACCCGCTCGTAGACGCGGGCTCCCCCCTCGCGCGCCACCTCAGCGGTCCGGTCGGTGCAGTTGTCGGCGACGACGTGGATGTCGAGCCGGTCGGCCGGATAGTCGGCGGCACGGGCGCTCGCCAGCAGCCGCGGGAGGAGCACCTCCTCGTCGTGGGCC
>JALYGH010000004.1 GCA_030777205.1 Chloroflexota bacterium | reverse complement strand
CGCTCGCGGATCCGGCATACCCGGCCCGCCTCCGCGAGATACCGGACGCGCCGCCGCTGCTGTAAGTCAAGGGGGAACTGACCGTGGCCGACGAGTGGGCCGTGGCGGTCGTCGGGACGCGGCGCGCGACGGCGTACGGGCGGCAGGTGACCGAGCGGCTGGTGAGCGACCTGGCGCACGCGGGCGTGACGGTCGTGAGCGGACTGGCGAAGGGCATCGACACCGTCGCGCACCGAGCGGCGCTGGCGGCCGGCGGGCGGACGCTGGCGGTGCTCGGGAGCGGGCTGGACCGGCTGTATCCGGAGGAGAACCGCCACCTCGCGGCCGAGATCGCCGAGCGCGGCGCACTGATCTCGGAATTCTCGCTCGGGCCAACATACCCCCTGAATCACTGCTGACACCCTCCCGAAGAAAGCCGCTCGCCCGCGCTTTGACACGCTCGCCGTCACGGTCTATCGTCCCGGACGGAGCACGGACCTGGCGAGGGGGCGGCGATGGGCCTGCGGGTCGAGACGCTCAGCGGCTTCCGCGTCACCGTGGCCGGCCGTGCCCTGCCGGACGACGCCTGGGGGCGGCGCAAGGCGCGGCAGCTCTGCAAGTACCTGCTGTTGCGCCCCCGCCGTTCAGCCACCTGTCAATGGCCGCGCTGGCCGCCCGCATCCGCGAGGTCGGCTTCCGCGGCACGATCCTGGCGACCGACTTTGGCTAGCCGCACCACCCGCCGCCGGTCGAGGGGAGATGTACGTCCAGGGCCTGCTCGACAACGGCTTCGCGGAGGACAAGATCCGCGCGATGGTCGGCGAGCATGCCCGCGCTATTGGAAGTCTAGATAGGAGGGGAGCACCATGAAGATCGACCGCGTTCGCGCCTTCCAACTGACCGGCCCGGCCGACCTGCCACAGATCGAGGAGCGCACCTCGCGCCCGCTCGACGTGTACCCCCAGGTCGCGCGGCAGGAGGGCGGGCCGCGCCCGCCCGGCGCCCCGCTGACCCAGACCTACATCGAGATCGGGACCGACGAGGGCGCCACCGGCCTGTTCGGGCCGCTCTTCGAGGAGACGGCCGTCATCATCCTGAGGAAGCTGAAGCCGTACCTGCTCGGCCTCGATCCGCTGGCCGGCGAACTGGTCTGGGACGTGCTGTACCGACAGGACCGGCACGCGCGGACGGGCTACGAGATGATGGCGATCAGCGCCGTCGACTGCGCCCTCTGGGACCTCCGCGGCACTGTCGCCGGGCAACCAATCTACCGCCTGCTCGGCGGGCCGACCCGCGACCGCGTCGACTGCTACGCCTCGATGCTCGGTCACTCCCACGAGCCGGACCGGGTCCGCGAGCGGGCGACCTGGGCCGTCGAGCAGGGCTACACGGCGCAGAAGTGGTTCTTCCGCTATGGTCCGGTTGACGGCCTAGCCGGCCTGCGGAAAAACGTCGAGCTCGTGCGCACCGTCCGCGAAGCGGTCGGCCCGGACGTGGAGATCCTGCTCGACTGCGGGCGCGGCTGGACCGCGACGTATGCCATCCGCCTGCTGGAGCGGATCGATGAGTTTCAGCCGCGCTGGCTCGAGGAGCCGGTCCAGCCCGATCGGCTCGTCGACTACGTCCAGATCCGCCGCTCGACCAACATCCCGATCGCCCACGGCGAGCACGAGTATACCCGCTGGGGCTTCCTCCAGCTCCTCCAGGCCGACTGCGTTGACGTGGTCCAGGCTGACCCGGACTGGTGCGGCGGGATCAGCGAGCTGGTCAAGATCTGCACGCTCGCCTCGGCCTTCGGGCGGCCGGTTATCCCGCACGGTCACTCGATCAACGCCGCCGTGCACGTCATCGCGGCGCTCTCGCCGGAGACCTGCCCGATGGCCGAATTCCTGATCAAGTCCCAGCCAATGAAGCAGTGGTTCCACAAGCGCATCGTCGAGCCGGAGAACGGCGCCATCCCCCTCCCGACCGCCCCCGGCCTGGGCATCGAGATCGACGAGGCGAAGGTCGAGCGCCGCACCGAGCTGGGATGAGCGAAAGATCTCTCCCCCTACCCCTTCACCGACCCGATCATGATGCCCTTCTCGAAGTGGCGCTGGAGCGCGAAGTACACGACCAGCGTCGGGATGAACGAGATCACCACGCCGGCGAACAGGATCGAATACTCGCTGAGGTACTGCCCCTGGAACACGATCAGGCCGAGCGGGATCGTGCGCATCGCCTGGTCGCGCAGCACCAACAGCGGCACCAGGAAGGCATTCCAGGAGTCCATGAAGGAGAAGATCGCCAGGCCGAGCAAGGCCCCCCGCGAGAGCGGCAGCATGATGTGCCAGTACACGCCGAAGTTATTGCAGCCGTCGATCCGGGCCGCGTCCTCCAGCTCGTTCGGCAGGCTACGGAAGAACGACCGCATCAGGAATGCCGCCATCGGCATGTGCGAGGCGACGGTCGGGAACACGACCCCCCAGTACGAGTCCACCAGGCCGACGTTGTAGATCATGTGGAACAGGGGGATCATGATCGAGTTCGTCGAGATCGCCAGGCTCGACAGGAACACGTAGAACAGGACCGTGCTGCCCCAGAACTTGAGCCGGGCGAACGCGAAACCGGCCAGCGACCCGCAGGCGAGGATCAGGAACGTCGTCGGGATCGCGATCCCCAGGCTGTTGAAGAAGTACGTCCCGAAGTTCCCTTCGACCCAGGCGCGGACGAAGTTGTCGTAGCGCCAGGTCCGCGGCAGGGCGAACGGCGACTGGAAGATCTCGGCGTTGCTCTTGAAGCTGCCGACGATCACCCAGAGGAACGGCACGACCGCGATCAGCAGCGCCACCGTCAGGGCAGCGTAGACCGCGATCTGGCCTCCGTTGCGCCGCACCAGGCCCCCGACGGACGTTGTGCTCCGAGCGGTCGCGCTCGGGCGTGCTGCCTCCGCTCGAGCTGCCATCACTCCCCCCTCTCGCGCAGCCAGATGAAGGTGGCCGAGACGACCAGCGCGATCAGCGCCAGCGCGACCGACAGCGCCGAGGCGTACCCGTAGCGCGCTTCGAGGAATCCCTTGTCGTAGATGTACGTCGAGAGCACCTCGGTGGCGAAGTTCGGGCCGCCGCCGGTCATGATGTAGATGAAGGTGAACGTCGCCAGCGCCCCGGCGATCGCCAGCGACACCAGAAGGGTGATCGCGTGCCGCAGGCCCGGGATCGTGACGTGACGGACGAGTTGGCCCCAGTTCGCGCCGTCGAGCTTCGCCGCCTCGTAGAGGGCCGGGTCGATGCCCTGGATCGCGGCCAGGAAGACGACGAAGGCGAACCCGTAGATGTGCCAGGCGTTCGCGATGGCGACGGCCGGCAGGGCGTACTGCGAGTCGCCGAGCCAGGCGTGGGCGAACTGCCCCAGGCCGACCGCCCGCAGCGTCGTGTTCACGACCCCGATGTTCGGCGCGTAGATCTGCTTCCACATCACGGCGACGACCGCTGCCGACAGCACGTACGGCGTGAACAGGGCGACGCGGTAGAAGGTCCGCCCGCGCATCACCTCGGAGACGAGGACCGCCAGCAGCAACGCGACGACCAGCGGGATCGTGATGTCGATCGCCATAAACGCCAGCGTCTGCCGGAAGGCGCGCCAGAAGTACGGGTCACGGAGGGCCTCGGCGTAATTGCTGAGGCCGATGAAGTTTGGCTGGCTGACGCCGTTCCAGTCGGTCAGGCCGTACCAGAATGTCTGGAGGTACGGGACCAGGCGGAATGCCACGTAGAACACGAGCGCCGGCAGCAGGAACAGGTACGCCGACGGCTGGGCCCGCCTGAGCGCGCGGCGCAACCGTTCCGTCGCCGGCTGCGAGTGGATGGCCGGTGCCGAAGCGGCCATGAGGACTCCCCTGAGAAATGGATCGGATGACGACCGGTCGC
>JALYGH010000003.1 GCA_030777205.1 Chloroflexota bacterium | reverse complement strand
GCGCCGGGCTGGGCGTTGCCCGCGATCATTGTCATCGAGCTGCTGCTGCTGGTCGCGCCGCCATTGCGGGTACTCGTCTGGCTGGTCGGCTTGCTCGCGGCCGCCGCAGCCACGGCGGCGGGCGTCTCGGCGGCGCGGTTGGTGCGGGCCCGCCATCGCCCGGCCTGGATGCTGACCGGCGCGGCCGCCGCCTCGATCTTACTCGGCATGCTCGTGCGCGGCGTGCCCGCCTACGACGCGGGCGCGCCGCCGCCGACATTCGGTCGTGCCGATGCCGGCCTCATCGCGGCGATCGGTTTCTTCCTCGTCGCCGCCGCCTGTCGGATTGACGGCGAGCGGTCAACCGGGCGGCGGGCCAAGCTCCTGCTCGACGTCGCGATCCTGAGTCTGGCGCCGCCCGTCGCCGCCCTGCTGCTCGCGACGTACCTCGACAACGCCAGCTCGCGCTGGGCGCTGCTGACGCCCGGTGGGCTGCTCTACCTCTCGGGGTACGCCGCCGCTGGGTACGCGATGCTCTGGGTCACCCGACGAACGGCCTTCTCGCGGCCGTCCGCGCCCCAGGGGCTGCTGGCGTGGGGTACGATCGCCATCGCCGGCGGCGCGGCGCTCCACGCCGGAGCGCTGCTCGAGGCGCCCGGCTGGCGGCTTGGCCTGGGCCAATCCCTCTGGCTGGTCGGCCTGAGCGGGCTGGCGCTCGGTGGGCTGGCCGTGGCGCGCGTACCGGATGCCGAGGCGGCCTACAGTCCCCCGGAGGGCGACTCCCGCGACGACAGCCGGCTGCGCCTGATCCCGGTCGTGGTGGCCGGGGCGCTCGTCTTCGGCGCGCTGGCCGGCCAGCTCCTCACCGACCATCCGCCCCACGGCGAGCTGTTCGTTGGGGCGCTCACGTTGTCGGTCCTGCTCGTCATTCGGCTCATGCTGACCCTGAGCGACAACGGCTGGCTGATGCATCGCCTGGAGACCTCCGGGCATGCCGAGGAGCGGCTCCGCGACCTCGGGCTGGCGCTGAACGTCCAGGCTAGCCTGGAGATGGAGCGCGTCCTGGAGCTGGTCTGCCGGCAGGGGTGCGCGGCGCTGCGGGCAGACACGGCGATGCTGTGGTTCGCGGATCACGCGGCCGACGAGCTCCGTCCCCTCGAGATGACCGGCGTCCGCCGCGACCTGTTCCGCGGCCGCCGCATCTCCCTCCGCGACCGGACCTCGCTCGAGGCGCGCGTCGTCCGGACCCGGGCGCCGGAGATCGTCCAGCACGCCGCCACCGCCCGCCGCAGTCACCAGCTCCTGACGGTCATGCTCCGCCACCAGTGCCTGCTCGCCGTGCCGCTTATCCGGCATCGCGAGACGATCGGCGTCATCTGCTTCGGCAGCTCGCGCAACCCGGAGGCGTTCCAGGAGCGCGACCTGGCCAAGGCCGAGCTGCTGGCCGCCCAGGCGATGGTGGCGATGGAGAACGCCCGACTGTACGGCGAGGCGAAGAGCCAGCTCGAGGAGACGACCGCGCTCTACGAGATCGCGAACGCGGCGAACAACAAGCTGACGGCCGAGGAGCTGGCCCAGGCCCTCCTCGACATCCTGCGCGACCGGGTCGGCTATGACCGCGCGTCGGTGCTGCTCTGCGAGTCAAACTCGCCGATCCTGCGGCCGGTCGTGACGGACGATCGGGCCGCGCCGGCCGCGTCGCGGGCCAACGGCAGCTACGGCGGCGGCTACGGGCAGGCGGGGGGTTACGGGGCGGTCGGCGCGCTGCTCCCCTCGTCGCTCGCCAGCCAGGCCTTCCGGACCGGCCAGCCCGTCCGGCGCGAGCCCGATGACGAGCGAGCGGCGGTCCGGCTTGCGATCCCGCTCCTGCTGAAGGATGGCGCCGTCGGCGTCGTCGAGCTCGAGCGCGCCGAGCGGCCGTTCGGCGACGACGACGAGCGGATCGGGTCGGCCCTCGCGAACCACGTCGCGCTGGCGATCAACAACCTCCAGCTTGCCGAGCACGCCCGCGAGGTCGCGGTCCTGAAGAAGATCGACCGCCTGAAGACGGAGCTGCTCTCGACGGTCTCCCACGAGCTGCGCACGCCACTCGGCTCGATCAAGGGCTACGCCACGACCCTCATCGAGCACGATGGGCAGCTCAGCCGCGAGGAGCGGCGCGAGTTCCTCGAGATCATCGACGGCGAGAGCGACCGCCTGGACGAGCTGATCCGCAACCTGCTCGACATGTCGCGGCTGGAGGCCGGCGTCCTCAGGATCGACCCCGAGCCGACCGACCTGGCCACTGTGGTCGCCGAGTGCGCCCAGCGGGTCCAGCGGCTGACCGACCGCCACACGATCGTGACCCACTGGGAGTGCGACCACCTCGTCGAGGCCGACAAGAACCGCGTGAAGCAGGTCTTGAACAACCTCCTCGAGAACGCCGTCAAGTACTCCCCGGACGGCGGCGAGATCGTCGCCACCGGCCGAGTCCAGGGGACCATGCTCGAGCTCAGCGTGGCCGACCAGGGCGTCGGCATCCCGAGCCGCGACCTCCACCGCGTCTTCGACCGCTTCCATCGCGTCGAAGGCGAGATCTCGAAGCGCGTCGGCGGCACCGGCCTGGGGCTGGCGATCTGCAAGCGCCTGGTCGAGGCCCACCACGGGCGGATCTGGGTGGAGAGTCGGTTGGGCAAGGGGAGCACGTTCTTCTTCACGCTCCCCCTGAGCCGGGTGGAGGGTCGATGAGCACCACGCCGCGGAGTCGGGCGCCGACGGGCGTGTCGGTGGCGGGTACGACGGTGGGGGGCATGACGATGGGGAGCATGACGGTGGCGAGCAGCAGGATGGAGGCGCGATGAACGCAAGCAAGAAGACGTCGGTGCTGGTGGCGGACGACGATCCCCGGCTGTTGAAGCTGGTGCAGCGGAACCTGGAGCTGAACGGCTATCGGGTCCTGACCGCGATGGACGGGACGAACGCGCTCAAGATGGCCGAGGCCGAGGAGCTGGACCTGCTCCTCCTGGACATCATGATGCCCGGCATGGATGGCCGCGACGTCTGCCGCCGGGTCCGCGAGTTCTCGACCGTCCCGATCATCATCCTCACCGCGCGCGAGTCGGAGGAGGACAAGGTCTCCGGCCTCGACGCCGGCGCCGACGACTACCTGACCAAGCCGTTCGGCTCGATGGAGCTGCTGGCGCGGGTGCGGGCGGCGCTGCGGCGGGCGCAGCTCTCGAGCGCCGAGCACGGCCAGCCGATCTTCCAGACCGGCGAGCTCGAGGTCGACTTCGCCCAGCAGCTCGCGCGGGTGAAGGGCGAACCTGCCAACCTGACCCCGACCGAGTTCCGGATCATCAGCTTCCTGGCCCGCAACGCCGGGCGGGTGGTGACCCAGGCGGACCTGCTGACGAAGGTCTGGGGCCCGGAGTACAAGGACGAGGCGCACCTGCTGCGGGTCAACATCGCCCGCCTGCGCGCCAAGGTCGAGGTGGACGCCGGCAGCCCGAAGTACATCACGACCCGACCCGGCATTGGCTACACCCTGAATAAGCTGCCCGTCGAGGAGCCGGCCGCTTCCCGCTCCTAGCACGCCTCCCCGCCGACGGTGACGAGAGATCCGGCAATAGATCTACCCTCATGCCCCAACCTGTCGTCATCGGCCGAGCGTGCCAGCGCCGGTTGACGCGCCGCGGGAGATGAAGGCGGACTGGCTACCCGACCAGCTCCGCTGACGCTACGTGGCCGGCTCTGACGTCGCGAATATGGTGACTCTGACGGTCGCCCGGCGATGCCCGGACGCCCATGTTGCGGACAGCGACGCGAAGGATCCGTGGACCCACCGGCTCGTATGCTGCCGTGCCGGTCCGTCCGCGGATCCTTCGCTACACCTCAGGTGGCGATCCACGTGAGCTCAGGATGAGCGGCCTCTCCCCCTCCACCCATCGAGCGACGCAGGAGGCAGCGTCCTGAATCGGCACCGCAACCCCTGGACCACGCTCAGCTCTCGCTCGGTCTACGAGAACCCGTGGATCGCCGTCCGCGAGGACGGGGTGATTCGACCGGATGGCCAGCCGGGCATCTACGGCGTGGTCCACTTCCGGCATGTCGCGGTCGGCGTGGTGCCGCTCACCGACGACGGCCAGGCAATCCTGGTCGGTCAGTATCGCTACCCGCTCGCCGAGTACTCCTGGGAGATCCCGGAGGGTGGCGGCGAGATCGGTGTCGACCCGCTGGAGAGCGCGCAGCGCGAGCTGCGCGAGGAGTCCGGTCTGGTCGCCGCTCGCTGGACGTACCTCGGCGAGGCGCACTTGTCCAACTCGGTGACGGACGAGGTGGGCTGCGTCTTCCTGGCCGAGGAGCTGACCGAGGGTGCCCCCGAGCCGGAGGGGACCGAAGAGCTACGGACGCGGCGAGTGCCGTTCGCTCGGGCGGTCGAGATGGCGCTGACCGGCGAGATCTCGGATGCGCTCGCCGTCATCGGGCTGCTCCGTGCCCAGCAGTACCTGGCATCGGGGCGGTCGTGGCGGCCGATCGAGCGCTCGTTCCCCGGCTACGGCTGCCCGGTCGCCAATCCCGACACGGACTTGTCGGCCGGCTGACATGCCGCTCCCGTCTCACGGGACGTCGCCGGGCGGATGCCGATGAGCCGCAAGGAGCAGCGCCAACTGGTCGCGCGCGGCGAGGTCGGCCACGGACGCCGGTCCTCCGGAAGCTGACAGCGCCAGGGTGCGGGCGACTGGCACATCTCGCGCCGACGGCCGCCGGGCCGCGCATCAGCCCTGCCCTCCGACGAGCGGCAGGAAGCGCCCTACCTTGGACAGCAGGTCGTCGCGATCGAAGGGCTTGGCGACGAAAGCGTCAGGGGCAGGCGCGCGTCGCGCCGACTCCGGCGCCGCCTGGGGTTACACTTGAAGTCGTCTGATCTCCCACGCGACGCCGCGGGACGGCGGCCACGGGGAGAGGTCGGTGCGAATGCGTGCGGCGGCGCCACCCGGGCCGGGCGTCGGTTCGACGCGGATCTGGCGGGGCCGGCCACCGGGGCGGCCGCACACAGCGACGGGGGAGCGACGGGAATCAGCCATGAAAGACAGTCGGGGGCGTCCACTCGACGGCATCCGGGGTCACCTCCGTGACCTCGTCCTGCCGCGCTACCGGGAGGGCGCGGGGGTGTTGAGCATGACGCGCTCATCGCTCATCGGGTACGGCACCATCGGCGTGGCGCTGGGCCTCATCCTGATGCCGCTGGGCGCGGAAATCTTCGGGCGCATGCTCGTGGCGAACGGGTTCGATCCGCAAGGGGCATCGTTCAACTGGAACCCGGCCCTGGTGTCGCTCCACCTGTTCGCCGACGTCTTCACCGGGCTCGCGTACGTCGCGATCTCCGTCGCGCTCATCTACCTGGCGTACAAGGTCGGCGAGGATCTCCCGTTCCTCTGGGCCTTCGTGGCGTTCGGCCTGTTCATCGTGGCCTGCGGGATGACGCATTTTGTGGCCGCATGGACCCTCTGGGCGCCCGCCTATTGGCTCGCGGGTGGCGTGAAGTTTGCCACGGCGGTCGTCTCGGCGGCGACGGCGGTGACGGTCCCGCCGCTGGTCCCCAAGGTGCTCGCCCTGGTCCAGGCCGCCCGGCTCTCTGAGCGGCGCCGGGTCAGGCTGGAGGAGGCCAATCGCGAGCTGGCGGCGCTCAACGCCAGGCTCTCCGAGCTCGATCGGCTCAAATCGCAGTTCTTCTCGAATGTCAGCCACGAGCTGCGGACGCCCCTGGCGCTGATCCTGGGGCCGGTCGCACGCCTGCAGGCCGACGGTGGGATAGCCGACGAGCAGCGTCGCGAGCTCGAGGTCGTCAACCGGAACGCGCGCGCCCTGCTCAAGCACGTCAACGACCTGCTCGACCTCTCCAAACTGGAATTCGACGGGATGGGCCTGACCTACGCGCGGGTCGACCTGGCGCAGTTGGCGCGCCTCGTCGCCGCCTACTTCGAATCGCTCGCCCGCGACCGCCACATGACTCTGACGGTGGACGCGCCGGCCCCGGTCCTCGCGGACGCCGACCCGGAGAAGATCGAGCGGGTGCTCCTGAACCTGCTCTCGAACGCCTTCCGATTCACGCCCGACGGTGGTCGGGTGACCTGCAGCGTGCGGACCGCGGGCGCTGGCGTGGCCATCGCCGTCCGAGATACCGGGCCGGGCGTGAAGCCCGAGCTTCGCGCTGCCGTCTTCGAGCGTTTCCGGCAGGGCGAGGATGGCGCGACGCGCCGCTTCGGCGGCACCGGCCTCGGGCTCTCGATCGCGAAAGAGCTCGTCGAGCTCCACGGCGGCACGATCACGGTCGACGATGCCCCCGGTGGCGGGGCGCTCTTCACCGTGGAGCTGCCGCTCTCGGCGCCGGCGGGGGCCAATGTGCGCCCGGCGGCGGCGCCCATCGGCATCCCCGAGGTCGCGCACCAGACGCTCGCCGAGCTGCGGCCGGCGAGCGACGAAGCCGCCGACGTTGCGCGGGACGGGGATGGGGACGGGACGGCTGCCCGCCCGCTGGTCCTGGTCGTCGAGGACAACCCGGACATGCGCCGGTTCCTCGTCGACGCCCTGGCTTGCGACTATCGCGTCGCGGCCGCGCCCGACGGCCGTCGGGGCCTCGAGCGGGCGCTCGCCCTGCGGCCCGATCTGATCCTGAGCGACGTCATGCTGCCCGAAATGAGCGGCGATCAGCTCGTGCGCGCCGCGCGGGCCAGGTCGGAGCTCGAAACCGTCCCGATCGTCCTCCTGACCGCCCGGTCGGACCTCGACCTGCGCGTCCAGCTCCTGCGCGACGGCGCCCAGGATTACCTTGTCAAGCCATTCGCGGTCGAGGAGCTGCGCGCCCGCGTCGGGAACCAGATCGCGATGAAGCGCGCCAGGGATGTCCTCCAGCAGGAGCTGGCCGGCCGGAGCGGCGACGTCGCGGCCCTGGCCGGCGAGCTGAGCGCGCGGAATGGTGAGCTGAAGCGCGCCCTGGCGGCGCGGGATGAGTTCCTGGCGGTGGCCGCGCACGAGCTGAAGACGCCGCTGGCCGTCCTGCGCGGGTTCGCCCAACTGGCACTCCGCCAGGTCGGCCGGGACGGCGCCCTCGATCAGCAGCGAGCGCGGCACACGCTGGCGGTGATCGACGAACGGTCGGACAAGCTGGACCGCTTGGTCATCCGGCTGCTCGACGTCTCCCGCATCGACGCCGGTCGCCTGGCGCTCGAGCGGCAGGTCGCCGACGTCGCGCGGATCGTCGCCGAAGTGGTGGCCGCCGCCCAGGCGATGAGCACCGGGCATACCCTGGTCCTCGATGCTCCCCCGGAGGTGACGGCGCTCGTCGACCCGCTGCGCCTCGAGCAAGTCGTGATGAACCTGGTCGACAACGCGATCAAGTACAGCCCCGACGGTGGGCCGATCGACGTCAGCGTCTCGTGCCCGTCTCCTGACGCGGTGCAGATCGCGGTGACCGATCGCGGGATCGGGATCCCGCCGGAGCGGCGGGACCGGATCTTCGACCGCTTCTTCCAGGCCCACACCAAGGACCACCGCTCCGGCATTGGCCTGGGGCTGTACATCAGCCGCCAGATCATCGAGCTGCACGGCGGCACGTTGACGGCCGAGTTCCCTCCCGAGGGCGGCACCCGCTTCGTCGTCACCCTGCCGACCGAACCGGGCCACATCGCCCACGCCCCCAACGGTTCCGAGGGACGCTCGGCCGGCGGACCGGGCGGAGCGTAGGCCGCCTGCCCGCGCGCGCCGCGTCGGGCCCCGCCCGTCGTCCGCTCCGGTCCCCATCAGACCGTCGCCCGCGTAGCCGGATTGTCCCGGCGCGGTAATGTGCGGTGATCGGCCCGTACGATGCACGATTGTAGGCACCCGAGTCCACTCAACGGGAAGGGATCCCGACGAGTCGGTGTGGGACGCCTACGGGTGCGCGGCCCGCTTGCCCGAGAAGGAGGACCGGCATGAGCGCGACTGTTGCGAGTGGGGGCGAAGGAGTCGGCGTGCCCCGCCTCCTGTTGGACCTGGCGGACGGCCTCTTGAGCGACGGCGAGGCCGACACGGTGGTCGCCTGGCTGGTCACCTTGGGACTGGAGACCGTGCCGCCGTGGGTGGTGAACCGTGACACGCGGATCGCCGGCCAGTCGCAGGCAGGCGTGGTGCCGCGCCCCGTGCTGTGACATCGGCTGGTCGCAGCACTCGTATACGACACCCGCCGGCCGCCTGTGGCGGCCGGGGCCCGCTCGGTCGACCCGGGCCCCCCGCGGTTTCGGTGCCTCCGCGGCCATCGTCGCGGCCGGCTACTCCACGGTTGCCGGCCTACGCCTTTGCCAGCTCCGCCTTCAAGTAGTCGATGTTCGCGATCGTCGTCGGGTCAGTGCCGTTCAGGAGGGCCAGGTAATAGGTGGTGAAGTCGGCCAGCACGGCGAGCGAGCAGATGTGCGCGAGCGGCCCGCTGCCTTCCGCCCTCAGCGTTCGAGTCTCGATGCCCGCCCGTTCGAGGATGCTCGCCGTCACCGCCTCCCGCCGTAGGATGCGCGGGTGGTTCCGGTCTGACGAGAGGATGAGCACGACGAGCTGCCGGCCGACGGCGGCGGGGTGCTCGTAGCCGATGACGGCGTTGTGGTTCAGCTCGGGGAACTGCTCGAAGAACGCCCAGTGCTTGGCGTTCTCGTTGAACTGGCCCTTCCAGCGCCGCGCCACCTCGGCCAGGATACCGCCGCCGTAGACGATCGCGGCGTTACCGTGGATGGTGGCGGCCAGCTCCTTGGCCAGGTTCTCGGACGTCGGACGGTCCGGGTCGCAAGCGGCGGCGCGGGCTCGGATCGCTGCCAGCGCATCCTCGACGCCGAGCGTCGCACCATCCACGTAGCCGAGCGCGGACAGCACGCCGAGGAGCAGGAACAGCGAGTAGCCGAGCGCGGCGCGCGGCTGGGCGTCGTAGCGGTAGCGGACGAGCGGCGAGCCGCGCTCCTCGGCCAGGTTGGCGAGGTGCCCGCCGGTCGTGACCACCATCACCCGCGCGCCGACAGCCAAGGCCTGTTCGGTCGCCGAGATCGTCTCCTCGGTGTTGCCGGAGTAGCTCGAGGCGATGACGAGCGTGTCCGGGCCGACGAAGGCGGGCAGGTCGTACTCGCGCGCGACGAGGATCGGCACGGGGGCCGTGCCCGCCAGCAAGGTCCGCGCCAGGTCGCCGCCGATCGCCGAGCCGCCCATGCCGAGGATCACGATCTGGCGTGCCCGGCGATACTCGGCCGGCGCGCTCAGTTCGCGGGCGATGGCCCAGGCATCTTCGGCCTGTCGATCCATCTCGCGCACTCTCGAGAGCATATCGGAGCGGTCGAGGGCGGCGTACATGGTCGAATCATCAAGGTCGATCATCGAGCGATTCCTTAGCGAGAACGTGTATCAGGTCAGCGCGACGCTTCGCCGGCCGCGATGCGGGCGCGCCAGTCGGCGAGGATATCGGCGAGCGTCTGCTCGAACGGGGTCTCGGGCGACCAGCCAGTGGCGGCGTGAAGCTTCGCGCAGTCCGCATACTGGACGGGCACTTCGAGGGGGCGAATCAGCTCCTGGTCGACCGCGACCTCCGGCTTCGCCGAAGACATCGAGATGAGCGCGTCGAGGATCTCGCGGATGCTGCGGGGCACCCCGCTCCCGAGGTTGTACACCTCGCCCGCCGTCCCGCGTTCGATCAGCAGCCGGTAGCCGCGCGCCACGTCGCGCACGTCGGTGAAATCGCGCTGACCATCCAGGAACCCGACCCGCATCACCGGCTCGCGGAGTCCGGCCTCCATCTCGGCGAGCTGGCGCGCGAACGACGGCGTGACGAACAGGCTCCCCTGACGCGGACCGGTGTGGGTGAACGGCCTGACGCGGACCACGTCGAGGTTCTTGGTCGCGAAGTACTGGTGGCCCAGCATATCCTGGGTCACCTTGCTCACGGCGTACGGGCTGATCGGACGAAGCTCGCGCGTCTCTTTCAGCGGGAGCTCCTCCGGGCGCGTCAATCCATACTCCTCGTTCGAACCGACGATCAGGATGCGGGACTTCGGCACGATCTCGGCGGCCGCTTCGAGCAGGTTCACCACCCCGATGACGTTGTTGACGATCGTGGGCAACGGGTCGTTCAGCGACTTCGCCACCGATGCCTGACTCGCCAGGTGATAGATCGCGGCGGGGCGGGCCGTGTCCAGCGCCCGGTTCACGGCATGGCGGTCGCACAGGTCGGCCTCGACGACGCGAACGCGCCCATCCAAGCCATCGGATCTCGTCGATGAGCGAGCCAGGCCCCAGATCTCGTCCTCGCCGCATGCGAGGAGGTGGTCCACGAGGTGGCGACCGACGAAGCCGGCGACGCCGGTGATCAAGACGCGCATCACCGATTCACGACGCACACGTGACGCGGACGGCAACGCGCATCACGGCTTGGGCCGCTTGAAGAGGAGATCAAAGGCGATCGCCTCGGCGCTAACGACGGGGGCTCACGGTTGGCGTGTGAGAGGCAGCCCGGCGAGGACGTTGGTCAGTCGAGTCGGACGACGCGCCGCTACGCCGGCATCTAGCGTTCTCGCGAGCCTGAATGTCGGCGAGGACGCGCTCCGGCGTGTGCAGCGGGATCACATAGATAGCGATGCGCTCTACGACCTGCAGTTCGAAGAGGCGGTCACCCACGAGTTCGAGCACTTCGTCCGGATCCTCGAGATCAAGAGTCGCTTTCAGGAGGACGTTCTCAGGCTCCTCCGGGTGGCGCGAGATTTCGAACGTGGCGGTCGGGTACTTTTCGCTGATTGTTGCCCGAAGTTCCTCAATCGCCCGGAGCATCGGACCATCCAGGCCACCGATTGCTACGTCTTGTTTGACGGTCATCTCGCCCCGCTCCCTTCGCTCCTAATGGCCTCAAGAAACTCGGTTGCTCGCCTGAGTACCCGCTTGGCTCGGACTTCGCTGACGTGGGCGGCACCGTAGTCAGCGCTGACCCTTAAGCCGAATGCCTGCTGCAGAGTGTCACGAAGCGACCCCGGATAGAGCTTCCGTCGCAAGATGAGTTGGCCGCTGAACTGCGCCTGCACGAAGTCGTGGCCCCATTCGCCGCCTCTGGATGTGAGACCGATGCCCGACCGCAGCAGCGCGAAGATGGCGGCCTAGAAACACGCGTAGCAGCGGCGGCTCGCACAACTATTGTAGCGACCGTGAGCCAAGTCACTCTCCGCCGCCGCCAAGTTCTCCTCGGCCTTCTGAAGGTAGACGGTTGAATGGTCCACCATCTCGCTTCAATTCATCGGCCCATGAGGCGAGCGCGGCCGCGCCGGCGCATCCAGATCGAGGACTACTGGATGGGCCGGCGCACTCACCAGGGGACCACGGAGCCGGAGGCTAGCGGACGCTGGCCGGCTCGGCGAGGCCGGCCGCCTTGCGGAGCGCCTCGGCCTTGTCGGTGGCCTCCCACGGGGCGTCGATGTCGTCGCGGCCGAAGTGGCCGTACGCCGCCGTCCGCTTATAGATCGGGCGGCGCAGGTCCAACTCCTTGATGATCGCGGCCGGGCGCAGGTCGAAGTGCTGCTCGATCGGCGCCCTGATCTTGTCCTCGGCGACCTTGTTCGTCCCGAACGACTCGATCATGATCGAGACCGGCTTTGCCACGCCGATCGCGTAGGCGAGCTGGACCTCGAACCGATTGGCCAGGCCGGCGGCCACCACGTTCTTGGCGACGTAACGCGCGGCGTACGCGGCCGAGCGGTCCACCTTCGTCGGGTCCTTGCCGGAGAACGCGCCGCCGCCATGGCGGGCCATGCCGCCGTAAGTGTCGACGATGATCTTGCGGCCCGTCAGGCCCGAGTCGCCCCACGGGCCGCCGATGACGAAGCGGCCGGTCGGGTTGATCAGGATGCGGGTGTCCTCCTTGAGCAGATTGGACGGGACGACCGGCTTGATCACGAACGTCCGGAGGTCGTCCGAGATCTGCTCCTGGGTGACGTCCTCGGCGTGCTGGGTCGAGATGACGATCGTGTCGACCCGCACCGGCTTCCCGTACTGGTACTCGACGGTGACCTGGCTCTTGCCGTCCGGCCGGAGGTAGCCGAGCGTGCCGTTCTTGCGGATCTCCGCGAGCCGCCGCGTCAGGCGGTGGGCCAGCGCGATCGGCAGCGGCATCAGCTCCTCGGTCTCGTCGCAGGCGAACCCGACCATCATGCCCTGATCGCCGGCTCCGATGTCGAGGTCGTCCTGGATCTCGTGCTGCTTGGCCTCGAGCGCCTTGTCGACGCCGAGCGCGATGTCGGCCGACTGGCCGGAAAGGTGCACCTCGATGTGGACCGTCTTGTGCGAGGTGCCGTGCGCGCGCTCGGTGTAGCCGATCTCCTCGAGCGTCTTGCGGACGAGGTCGCGGACGACGTGCTTCGGGGGCAGTGGCGTCACCTCGCCGAAGACGGCCACCCAGTCGTCGGCCTCGTCCGACTTGATGCCGGCCTCGCAGGCGACGCGGGCGGTCGGCGTCCGGGACAGGCACCAGTCGAGGACGGCGTCCGAGATCTGGTCGCAGATCTTGTCCGGGTGGCCCTCGGTGACGGACTCCGAGGTGAACAGCAGGCTCGGCGCGGACATGAACGTGCTGGAATTGGACATCGCGGTCTCCTCAGTCTCGCTCGGCATCGACGGCTCTCACCCCACCCGGATCAGGTGCCCTGCTCCCAGGACGCGAGGTACTTCTTCTGCTCGTCGGTCAGCGCGTCGATGCTCACGCCCATCGCCTCGAGCTTCAGCCGCGCGATCTCGCGGTCGATCTCCTCGGGCACGACGTAGACCTCGTTCTTGAGCTCCTTGGCGTGCTTGACCATGTACTCCGCGCCCAGCGCCTGGTTGGCGAAGCTCATGTCCATGACCGCCGCCGGGTGCCCCTCTGCCGCGGCCAGGTTCACCAGCCGCCCCTCGGCGAGCAGGTAGAGGCGGCGCCCGCCGGGCAGTCGGTACTCGTCGACGAACTCGCGGATCTTGCGCTTGCCTTCGGCCTGCGCCTCGATCGCCGGGATGTCGATCTCGTCGTTGAAGTGGCCGGAGTTGCAGACGATCGCGCCGTCCTTGAACGCGGCGATGTGCTCGCGCCCGATCACGTTCAGGTTGCCGGTCACGGTGATCACGATGTCGGCGCGCCGGGCGGCCTCGAGCATCGGCATGACCTGGAAGCCGTCCATCACCGCTTCCAGCGCGCGGACCGGATCGACCTCGGTCACGACGACGTGCGCGCCGAGCCCCTTGGCCCGGCTGGCGACGCCGCGGCCGCACCAGCCGTAGCCGACGACGACGACCGTCTTGCCGGCCAGCAGGATGTTCGTCGCACGGATCACGCCGTCGATGGTGCTCTGGCCGGTGCCGTAGCGGTTATCGAAGAAGTGCTTCGTCATCGCCTCGTTGACGGCGATGACCGGAAACCTCAGCGCGCCGTCGGCGGCCATCGCCTTGAGGCGGATGACGCCGGTCGTCGTCTCCTCGGTGCCGCCGATCACCTCCGGCAGCAGGTCGGACTTGTCCTTGTGGAGGACGCTGACCAAGTCGGCACCGTCGTCCATCGTCAGGTTCGGCCGGTTCGCGAGCGCGGCGTCGATGTGCTGGTAGTACGTCTTCTCGTCCTCGCCCTTGATCGCGTAGGTCGGGATGCCGTGCTCGCCGGCCAGCGCCGCCGCGACATCGTCCTGGGTCGAGAGCGGGTTCGATGCGCAGAGGACGATCTGGGCGCCTCCCTCCTTGAGCGCGACCATCAGGTTGGCGGTCTCGCTCGTGACGTGGAGGCAGGCCGACAGGCGCAGGCCCTCGAGCGGGCGCTCGCGGCGGAACCGCTCGAGGATCAGCTTCATCACCGGCATCTCCGAGCCGGCCCACTCGATCTTGCGCAGCCCCTGCTCGGCGAGATTGATGTCCTTGACGTCATACTCGGCTCGCGATACAGCCATTGGTGTACTTCCTTTCCGATCTCTGCCGCTCGACGCGGCGCGCCGCTCCGGTTAGCCGTTCGCTCCGGTCAGCGCGACGGTTTCGAAGGTCGTGAACTCGAGGATCTCGCGGTAGCGGGCCTCGACATCATCGCGCGTGACGGTCGCCAATCGGTCCACGCCGAGTGACTCGACGGTGAACGAGGCGACCGCCGTCCCATGGATCAGCGCCCGCCGGAGGCCGGCGAACGAGAGGTCGCCGGTCTCGGCGAGGTAGCCCATGAAGCCGCCGGCGAACGAGTCACCCGCGCCGGTTGGGTCCTTGACCGTCTCGAGCAGCAGTGCCGGGGCGCCGAACACGCCGTGACGCGAGATGAACAGGACGCCGTGCTCGCCCTTCTTGACGACTACCCCGCTCGGCCCGTGGGCCATGATCGCCCGGGCGGCGGCGAGCAGGCTCGGCGTCTCGGCGTACTGGCGCGCCTCCTCGTCGTTGATCGTCACCAGGTCCGCGCGCCGCATCGCCTCGGTCAGATCCTCCTTCTGGGTGGCGATCCAGAGGTTCATCGAATCGAGCACGACCAGCTTCGGATCTTCGACCTGCTCCTGGACCGTCATCTGGAGGGACGGGTGGATGTTTGCCATGAAGACGTACGGAGCCTGCTTGTACTGGTCCGGGAGCCGCGGCCGGAAGTCGGCCAGCACGCCGAGCTTCGTCTCGAGCGTATCGCGCGAGTTCAGGTCGTAGTGGTAGCGGCCGGCCCAGAAGAACGTCTCGCCGGGCTCGCGCTGCAGGCCGGTCAGGTCGATGCCCTTCGACGCGAGCAGCTCGACGTGCTGCTCCGGGAAATCGTCGCCGACGGCCGCCACGATGCCGACATCTGTATAGAGCCGCGCGGCCAGCGCGAAGTAGGCCGCCGACCCGCCGAGCACCCGCTCGGCCCGCTCGAACGGCGTCTCGAGCGTGTCCAGGCCGAGTGAGCCGACCGTGATGAGAGGAATCACCCGATGACTGCTCCGGTGAGCGCGCTCGCGCAGATGCAGGTCCGCTCGCGTGGGATGCGCGGGATCAGCCGCAGGAGCAGATCGCGGACGCGAGCGTTGTTGCGATTGAAGACCTCGACGACGCCCGCCACCGAGACGGGCTCGACGTCCGGGCGGCCTTCCAGCCCGGCGTCGTAATCGGTGATCAGCGAGATGTTGACGTAACAAATCTCGAGCTCGCGGGCCAGGATCTGCTCCGGATACTGGGTCATGTTGATCACTTCCCAGCCGGCCGCCGAGAACCAGCGGCTCTCGGCGAGGGTCGAGAAGCGGGGCCCCTGGATCACGACGACCGTGCCCCGCCCGTGGACCGTGATCCCCAGCTCCGTGCCGGCCCCAGTCGCCAGCTCGCGCAACTCCGGGCAGTAGGGATGCGCGGCGGCGACGTGGACGACCGGCGGGCCGTCGTAGAAGGTCTGCTCGCGGCCATAGGTACGGTCGACGAACTGGTCGCAGATCACGAAGTCGCCCGGCTTGACGTGGGGCTGGAGGCTCCCGGCCGCCGTTGGCCCGAGGATGCGCGTCACGCCCAGCGACGCCATCGCCCAGACATTGGCTCGGTAGTTGATCCTGTGGGGCGGGTAGCGGTGGCCCCGCCCGTGGCGCGCCAGGAAGGCGACCCGCACGCCCTCGTACGTCCCGACGGCGAGGGTGTCGCTCGGCGGGCCGTACGGCGTCTGAACGGCGTGATGCTCGACGTCGGACAGCAGCTCGTAGAAGCCCGAGCCGCCGAACACGCCGACGTCGGCGAGGTCCTTACGCTCGAACTGGCGCATCCGCCCCAACCTCGCCGAGGGTCGTGCCGGCGGGTCCATTCGCCTCACAGCGGGCCTCGCCGGAGGGAGCATCGCGGCACTCGGCGGCGGCCACTGCCGCGCGCAGGGTCGTCTCGTACGGCGCGCGGTGGACGCCCTGCTCGGTGACGATCGCCGTCACGTAGCGGGCCGGCGTGACGTCGAACGCCGGGTGGGCAGCCCTGACGCCCGCGGGTGCGATCTGGATCCCGCCGAGCCGGGTCACTTCCTCCGCGCTGCGCTGCTCGATCGGAATGTCCGTGCCGCTGGCGAGGGTCAGGTCGATCGTCGACGTCGGCGCCGCGACGTAGAACGGGATGCCGTGCTCCTTGCAGAGGACGGCCAGCGTGTAGGTGCCGATCTTGTTCGCCACATCGCCGTTCGCCGCGATCCGGTCCGCGCCGACGACGACCAGGTCGACCTGGCCGCGCGCCATGAAGTAGCCGGCCATGTTGTCGGCGATCAGCGTCATCGGGATGCCGTCCTGCTGCAATTCCCAGGCCGTCAGGCGGGCGCCCTGGAGGAACGGCCGCGTCTCGTCAACCAGCACGTTGCGGACCTTGCCGGCGTCGGCCGCGGCGCGGATGACGCCGAGCGCGGTCCCGTACTCGACGGTGGCGAGCGAGCCGGTGTTGCAGTGGGTCAGGATCTGAGCGCCATCCGGGACGAGGCCGGCACCATGGACGCCCAGCCGCCGGTTGGCGACGATATCGGCGTCGGCCATCGCCTGCGCCGCCTGCGCGAGCTCGATCCGGACGCGGGCCACGGGATCAGGGCGGCCGGTACCGATCACCGTCCGCGCCACGTCCAGCATGCGGTTCACCGCCCAGGCCAGGTTGACGGCGGTCGGGCGGGTCGCCTTGAGCCGGTCGGCGACCCGCCCGAGGTGGGCGATCAACGCAGCCGAGTCGTGGCCGGCGTACTCGCGGGCGCCGAGCACCATCCCGAAGGCCGCCGTCACGCCGATCGCCGGCGCCCCGCGCACGACCATCCGCCGGATCGCGTCCGCCACCTCGTCGACCGTGCGACAGTCGACGTATCGAAGCTCGGCGGGCAGCGCGGTCTGATCGACCAGGCGGACGACGTTCTCTTTGAGCTGGACAGTGCGCATGTTGCCGGCGATATCCCGTTGGTGCAATTCGCGGGCATCAAAAAAGGCCCTCCGGAGAGAACCTTGCGCAGCCGATCAGACGCTTCTCATCTCCCAGGACGCACGTCGTCCTGTCGGAATTGGCACCTTGCCCGCTCGGGATCGCGCCAGTGGAAGCTGGCACGGCGAGCGGTGGTTGCCGGGCTTCGTCGGGCCGGTCCCTCCGCCTCTCTTGATAAGAGCGCGCGAATCTTCAATTGTGGTCGCCGCTCGTCGGGCCCGCGGCTAGCCAGATCGGCCGCGAGTATACCAGAGCGCTCCTTGTCGCGTAAAGGCGCGCCGGCCTTTGCCGTGGCCCACTGTGTGGCGGGGGGGTAGGGAGACGGGAGCGGCGGACCTCCGGTAAACGAGGGTGTTGCCGATCCTCCGCCCGGAGCCCTCCATCTCTGGCCCGGACTCCGCTCTGGTACCCCTGGCAATGCGGCGACCGCCTCAAGGGCTGGTAGCCGCCGCCTGACACACTGTGGGGCACCGCAAGCGGCCGGGTCGTCTTGTTCCCTCCGAGGAATCGCCCCTACACTGTGGGCTGGGAGTGTGAGGGGCGGATGAAGGATCTCACCGATCGGGCGCTCGACGCGGCGACGGCCGCCGGCGCGACGTACGCCGACATTCGGATCGAGCGGCTCGAGCGGCAGGTCGTCACGGTGAAGAACGGCCGGCCCGATGGTGTCGTCGACGACGAGAGCGTCGGGTTCGGCATCCGCGTCGTCGCTGACGGCGCCTGGGGCTTCGCCAGCAGCGCCCGCGTCGAGCCGCGCGAGATCGACCGCGTCGCCCGACTGGCCGTCGAGATCGCCCACGCCAGCGCGCTGACCCGCCGCGCGCCGGTCGAGCTTGGGGAGCCGATCCGCTCGATCGGCGCCTACAGCACCCCGGTCCGGCAGGATCCGTTCGCCGTCTCGCTCGACGACAAGCTGGCCATGCTGCTCGAGGCCGACCGCGAGATGCGCGCCGTCGACGGGATCCGGGTGGCCGAGGGCTCGTTCGAGTGCCAGCGCCTGCACAAGGTGTTTGCCTCGAGCGAGGGGAGCTGGGTCGAGCAGACGCTCGTCGAGACCGGCGCCGGGATCGAGGCGCTGGCGGTCGGCGAGGACGACACCCAGCGGCGGTCGTACCCGAACAGCTTCGGCCGCCACCACGGGACGGCCGGCTACGAACAGTTCGCGTCGCTCGACCTGGTCGGCAACGCCCGCCGCATCGCCGAGGAGGCGGTGGCGCTGCTGTCGGCGAAGCCCTGCCCCGACGAGGTCACGACCCTCATCCTCGACGGCAGCCAGGCCGCCCTCCAGGTTCACGAGTCATGCGGCCATCCGATCGAGCTGGACCGGGTCCTCGGCGATGAAGCGAGCTACGCCGGCACGAGCTTCCTGACCCTCGACAAGCGCGGCACGTTCCGCTACGGCTCGGATCAGGTCACGATCGTCGCCGACGCCACCATCCCCGGCGCGCTCGGGACGTTCGGCTTCGACGACGAGGGCGTGCCGGCCCAGCGGACGGTGATCGTCGACGGCGGCATCTTCAAGCAGTACCTGACCTCGCGCGAGACGGCGGCGCGGATCGGCCAGTCGAGCAACGGGACGATGCGCGCGGACGGCTGGAACCGCATCCCGCTGATCCGGATGACGAACGTGAACCTCGAGCCGGGCGACTGGGCGCTCGAGGACCTGATCGCTGACACGGACCACGGCGTCTATCTCCAGACGAACAAGAGCTGGAGCATCGACGACAAGCGGCTGAACTTCCAGTTTGGGACCGAGATTGGCTGGGAGATCCGCAACGGCAAGCTCGGCGCCCTGCTGAAGAACCCCACCTACACCGGGATCACGCCCCGCTTCTGGGGCGCCTGCGACGCCGTCGGCCGCGACTGGCGGGTCTGGGGCACGCCGAACTGCGGCAAGGGCCAGCCGTCCCAGACGGCTCACGTCGGCCACGGCGCGGCACCGATCCGGGTCCGGGACGTCCAGGTTGGTGTGCTGAAGTAGCGTTGGAGACAGGATGGACAGGATTGACAAGACGGAAAGCCGTATCCTGTCAATCCTGTCCAATTACGCTATCCGTCGGAAGAGGGGATGATGCTCGGAGCGGAGGCGTTCGACCGGATCGCCGCGCGGGTGCTGAAACGGTCGCCGGCCGACCAGACCGAAGTGGTCGTCCTTGGGACGGACTCGGCGTTGACCCGCTTCGCGAACTCAGCCATCCACCAGAACGTCGCCGAGTGGAACGCCGTCGTGCGGGTGCGGGCGATCGTCGGCAAGCGGTCCGGGGTCGCCGCATCGAACGACCTGTCCGACGACGCGCTCGACCGGCTCGCCGAGCGGGCCGCCGAGATCGCCCGCCGCCAGCCCGAGGATACGGATCTGCCGGACCTGCCCGCGCCATCCGAGTTGGTGCCGGTCGACGCCTACCGCGAGGAGACGGCGAGCTGCCCGCCCGAGCGCCGGGCGCGGATGGTGGCGACGATCTGCCGCCTCGCGACCGAACAGGGCCTGGACGCCTCCGGCGCGCTGACGACCGAGCTGGACGTCGTCGGGGTGGCGAACTCGCGCGGACTGCGCCGCTACGAGGAGCGCACCCGCGCCAGCCTGCTGACGGTCGTCCTGGACGACGCCGGCTCCGGCTACGCCGAGCGGACGTCGCCGAGCGTCGACGACCTGGACGCCGAGGCTGTCGGGCGCGAGGCCGTCGACAAGGCGGTGCGGAGCCGGGGCGCGATCCGCGTCGAGCCGGGCGAGTACGCGGTCGTGCTCGAGGAGTACGCCGTCGGCGACCTGCTGAACTACCTGGCCTACATGGGGTTCGGCGCGCTGGCGCTGAGCGAGGGGACGAGCTTCCTGCGCGGCAAGCTCGGCCAGCGGATCGTCGACGAGCGGATCTCGGTCTGGGACGACGGTCACGACCCGCACACCTTGCCGGCCAGCTTCGACTACGAGGGCGTCGCCAAGCAGCGCGTGGCGTTGATCGAGCGCGGCGTGGCGGCCGGCGTGGTCTACGACTCGCGGACGGCGGCTCGTGAGGGTCGGGCCTCGACCGGGCACGCGCTGCCGGCGCCGAGCACGTTCGGCCCGTTCCCGACGAACCTGGTCATGGCGCCCGGCGACACCCCGAAGGCCGAGCTGGCCCGCCCGATCGAGCGCGGATTGTGGGTCACGCGCCTGCACTACGTCAACGTCGTGAAGTCGGAGCGGGCGGCGCTGACCGGCCTGACCCGCGACGGCACCTTCCTGATCGAGCACGGCGAGGTGACGCGGCCGATCAGGAACCTTCGCTTCACCGAGAGCGTCCTCGCCGCCTGGAACGCGCTGGGAGCGATCTCGCGCGAGCGGCTGCTCGTCGAGGCCTGGGGCGGCGGGACGCTCGCGCCGGCGATGCGCCTCGATCGCTTCACGTTCACCGGGGTGAGCGATGCCTGACACCCAGGCGTTCGTGCCCAGCATGGAGCCGATGCCGGAGCCAGACCTCGACGCGGTCGAGCGGCGCGTCGGCGTGACCTTCAAGGACCGCATGCTCCTGCGCCAGGCACTGGTCCACAAGTCGTACACCAACGACCTCGGGCTGAGCGGCCTGGAGTCGAACGAGCGCCTGGAGTACCTCGGCGACGCCGTGCTCGGCGCGCTGGTGGCCGAGCAGCTCTATCGGCGCTTCCCGGACCGCCACGAGGGCCAGCTCACCCAGCTTCGGTCGCTGCTCGTGCGCGCGTCGACCCTGGCCGGCTGGGCGCGCCAGCTCGAGCTGGCGCAGTTCGTGCTCGTCAGTCGCGGCGAGGACCGGGCCGGCGGCCGCTCGCGCGATCCGCTCCTGTCGAGCGCCTTCGAGGCGATCCTCGGCGCCATCTACCTCGATCGCGGGTTCCGCGTCGCCCAGGCGTTCGTCAAGCGCTTCGTCGTTCCGGAGATCGAGCGGATCGCCGATCGGCCGATGCTCGACGCCAAGTCGCGCCTCCAGATGGCCAGCCAGGCCCGCTTCGGCGTCACCCCGACCTACGAGGTGCTCGAGGTGTCCGGGCTCGGCCACAGCCCGATCTTCACCGTCCGCGTCCGCGCCGGCGGCGACGTCGAGGCCACGGCCCAGGCGCTCGGCAAGCAGGCAGCCCAGCAGGCCGCGGCCAGCGAAGCGCTCGAACGGCTCGAAGCCCTGCCTCCGCCCGCGGACCAGAGCGGCGCCGACGACCGCGCCACCGTGGCGGCGGATGCCGTCGGCGACGGGGCCTGATGCACCTCAAGCGCCTCGAGCTGGTCGGCTTCAAGAGCTTCGCCGCCCGCACCGGCTTCCTCTTCGAGCCCGGCATCACGGTGCTGTGCGGCCCGAACGGCTCCGGCAAGAGCAACGTCGCCGACGCGGTGCGCTGGGCGCTCGGCGAGCAGAGCGCGCGGGCGATCCGCGGCCGCAAGGGCGAGGACGTCATCTTCGTCGGATCGCAGGGACGGCAGCCGCTCGGGCTGGCCGAGGTGTCGCTGACGCTCGACAACGCCGAGGGCCGCATCCCGCTCGACTACGCCGAGGTGAAGATCGCCCGCCGCCTCTACCGCAGCGGCGAGGCCGAGTATCTCGCCAACGGCGCCAAGGTCCGCCTCAAGGACATCCACCAGTGGCTGCTCCACGCCGCCCTCGACCCGGACGGGTATGTCGTCGTCGGCCAGGGGTCGGTCGACGAGCTGATCCTCCAGCGGGCCGAGGAGCGGCGGGTGGTGATCGACAACGCCGCCGACATCCGCCGCCACCAGGCCCGGCTTGCCGAGACGCGCACGCGACTCGCTCAGACCGAGGAGAACCTGCTCCGCTGCCGGGCAGTCATCGCCGAGCTGGAGCCGCACGTCGCCCGGTTGCGGGCCCAGGCCGAGCGCGCCGAGCGCTACCAGGCCCTGCGCGCCGAGCTGTCGACGGTCGCGGCCAGCTGGTTCCGCCATGCCCTCGCCGGCGCCCGCGCCGAGCTGGCCCAGGCCAAGGC
>JALYGH010000002.1 GCA_030777205.1 Chloroflexota bacterium | reverse complement strand
TCATGGTGCCGTGTCGAGCACGCACCATGCTCACGCCGGCCAGAGCTGGGCGCCGCCGTCCACGCGCAGCACCTGGCCGCTGACGAACGGGCCCGGGTCCGAGACCAGCAACGCCACGGCACGCGACGTCTCCTCCGGATCGGCGTAGCGATCCAGCGTGTCGACCGCGTCGAGCTTCGACTGGTCGGCCTGGCGCGTGGCCAGGAAGCGCGGCGTCAGCGTCCCGCCCGGCGCGATCGCGTTGACCGGGATGTTGTACGGCCGGAGCTGGTGGGCCAGGCAGCGCGTGTACTCGTGGACGGCCGCCTTCGCCGTCGCGTAGATCGCCCCCTCGGTGCGGCCGGCCAGCCCGCCCACCGAGCCGATGTTCACGATCCAGCCCCGCCGCCGCTCGATCATCCCCGGCGCCACCGCCTTGCACATCAAGATGCACGACCAGAGGTTGCGGTCGAGGACGGCGCGGACGTCTTCGAGCGGGATCTCCACGGCGTCATTCGGGACCGGCTTGCCGCCGCCCGGGCCCGTCGTCCCGGCCGCGCCGATGTCGCCGCCGGCGTTGTTCACCAGGATGTCGATTCGGCCGTAGCGGGCGCAGACCTCGTCGACCAGGCGATTCACGACCGCGGGGTCGGTCAGGTCGCCGAAGACGCGCAAGACGTCGCCGCCGGTGGCGGCCTTGATCTGCTCGGTCACGGCGTCGAGGGACTCCCCCTCGTTGAAGGCGCGGGTCGAGGTCGGCGACGTGCCATGGACGACGAGCGAGGCGCCGAGCTGCCCAAGGTGGGTGGCGATGACGCGGCCCAGGCCGCGCGAGGACCCGGTCACCCAGGCGACCTTGCCGTCGAGCGGGCGTGGCGAATCGGGCATGTGCGTTCCCTGCCTCTCGTGTAGGATCGGGCGGCAAGTATCCCACGCGCGTGGCGAGCGGTAGGGCGTCGCTCGATCTTGACACCCCGTCCGGCCCGTCCCTATAAGTAGCGCGGCCGACCTCCGGCCACCGCGAAGCAGCGGATGGCCAGCAGCGGATGGTCGCGGTCACCTCAAATGCTGTCTCCCGGTGATTCTGCCTGCTCGGAGCGTAATGGGCACCTTTGGCGATACCCTCCGGCAGGCCCGAGAGGATCTGGGCGTCTCACTCGCGGACGCCGAGCGCGAGACGCGGATCAGCCGCCGCTACCTGGAGGCGCTCGAAACGGAAGATGAGGCGTCCCTGCCGGCGCCCGTCTACACGCGCGGCTTCATCCGCACGTACTGCCGCTACCTGGGGCTTAACGGCGACGGCATGCTCGACCTGTTCGGGCCGCGACAGGCACTGGAATCGTCGGCCCAGGTTCGGCCGATTCCGGCGGAGCTGCACACGCCGTCGTCCCTGCCGGTCCGGCCGGTGGTCCTGGCCGCCAGCGTCGTGCTGGCCGTGCTGCTAGTGGGCTACCTCTGGTCCCAGTATACTTCCTTCGTCGAGAGCGTCAGTCAGCTCGAATCCGTGCCCACCTCGCGTGGTGCGACTGCCATCGTTCCCGGGGCGGTGCGATCACCCGAGCCGTCGCCAACACCGGTCGCGGTCGCCAGTCCATTCGTCCCGCCGGTCGCCGCGCCGTCGCCCAGCCCGGTGGCGACGCCGGAGCGCGGCCTGACGGTCGAGGTCGCGGCGACCGAGCGGAGCTGGCTCGAGGTCTGGATCGACGGCCGCTCGGTCCTGGCCGAGACGATCCAACCGGGCGTGACCCGGTCGTTCTCGGCGGAACAGCAAGTGCGGATGCGGGTCGGGAACGCGGCCGGCATCCGGGTGACGGTGAATGGCGCAACACAGGGGCCGCTCGGGGCCCGCGGGCAGGCAGTTGATGCAATCTGGGGAAGACAGTAGCAGGGGTGTGGCGCGCGTAGACGAGCGCGCCGGCCGGCGTCGGGTGGCGCTGGTGACCCTCGGGTGCGCCAAGAATCAGGTCGACTCGGAGGCGATCCAGCAGCTCCTCGTCGGCCAGGGCTACGAGGCGGTCGCCGCGCCGGAGGACGCCGATCTCGTCGTCGTCAACACGTGCGGCTTCATCGACGCCGCGAAGCAAGAATCGGTCGACACGCTGCTCGAGCTGGGTCAGGCGAAGCGGCCGGGCCAGAAGCTGCTCGCGACCGGTTGCCTGACCGAGCGGTACGGCGGCGAGCTGGCGGCCGAGCTGCCGGAGCTGGACGCGATCGTCGGGGCCCGCAACTGGACGGCCGTGCCACGCTTCGCCAACGAGCTGACGGTCCTGCCGCCGGAGCCGCGCCAGCCCGGCTCGTCGCTGGATCTGGTGGCGATCGCACCGCCGGGGGAGCTCGACCTGGCCATGCCGCCGCGGGTGGCGAGCGGACCGAGCGCTTACGTCAAGATCTCCGACGGCTGCAATCAGAAGTGCGCGTTCTGCGCCATCCCGAGCATGAAGGGCCTGCTGCGCAGCAAGCCGCGCGAGCTGATCCTGAAGGAGATCGGCGAGCTGGCGGCCCAGGGCGTCAAGGAAGTGGTGCTGATCGCCCAGGACACGACCAACTACGGCCGCGACGACGGTGAGCGCGACGGCCTGGCCGACTTGCTGCGGGCGATCACCGACGCCCACCCTGAGCTGCCGTGGGTGCGGGTGATGTACGCCTACCCAAGCCACGTGACCGAGGGATTCCTACGCGTGATGGCCGAGCGGCCCCAGGTCTGCCGCTACATGGACATGCCGCTCCAGCACACCCACCCCGAGACGCTGCGGCGGATGCGGCGCCCCCATCGGCCGGTCGACGAGCTGCTCGACTGGATCCGCTCGATCGTGCCGGACGTGACGATCCGCACCACGTTCATCACCGGCTTCCCGGGCGAGACCGAGGCCGAGCACCGTCACGTCCAACGTTCGATCGAGACGCTCGGCTTCGGGCGGGTCGGGGTGTTCCTGTACTCGGACGAGGAGGGCACCCCGGCTTACGACTTCGCCAAGCGCGTCCCGAAGAGCGTCAGGCAGCGCCGCCGCCACGAGCTGATGGAGGCGGCCAAAGCCGCGTCGCTGCGCGCCAACCAGGCACTGGTGGGGACCGTGCAGGAGGTGCTGGTCGAAGG
>JALYGH010000001.1 GCA_030777205.1 Chloroflexota bacterium | reverse complement strand
CAGCAAGGGGGACAGCCGCTCCCACTGCTGGTCGGTCAACTCGCCTCGATGTGCCATACCAACCGTGCAGCAAATTCCGGCCCACCCACCTGGTCGGTATGCGTACACGCCCTAGTCGTATCCGCCGTCGCCCAGACGCTCGGCGTCCGCGAAGGGGGGAGCCGACCGCTCCTCGAGACCCTCGGGGAGTACCTCCGGACCAAGCAGCTCCTGCTCCTCCTGGACAACTTCGAGCAGGTCCTCGACGCCGGTCCGGCGGTCGCCGCGCTCCTCGCGGCGTGCCCCGAGCTGAAGGTGCTCGTCACGAGCCGGGCTGTCTTGCACCTCTACGGCGAGCATGTCTTCGCGGTGCTGCCGCTCTCCCTGCCCGAGCCCTCAAGTCCTGAACTGGCCGATGCTCTCGCTCGCTCCGAGGCCATCCGGCTCTTCGTCGACCGGGCAGAGGCCGCCAGATCGGACTTCCGGCTCACGGACGCGAACGCGCCGGCGGTCGCCGAGATCTGTCGCCGCCTGGACGGCCTCCCGCTGGCCATCGAGCTGGCGGCCGCGCGCGTCCGCCTGTTCACACCCGACGCCCTCCTGGGGCATCTGGATCGGCGGCTCCCGATCCTGACCGGCGGCGCTCGCGACGCGCCGACCAGGTATCGGACGCTGCGGGCGACGCTCGCCTGGAGCCACGACCTGCTCTCTACTGAAGAGCAGCTGCTGTTCCGGCGGCTCAGCGTCTTCGCCGGCGGCTGCACGCTCGAAGCGGCCAAGGCCGTCTGCTCTGCCTCCGGCGAGCGGGAGATCGACCTGTTGAGCGGCGTCTGCGGGTTGGAGGAGAAGAGCCTCCTCGGTGTGGAGGAACCTCGTGGTCAGCCGGCCCCGTTCTTTCAGGACCGGTCCCGCTCCGTGCGCGCCGGCCACCCGCCGCCTATCGGCGGAGCGCCTCGAATCGGCATGCTCGCGACCGTACGCGAGTACGCTTCGGAGCAGTTGGAGGCGAGCGGCGAGGCGGAGGAGATACGCCGGCGACATGCCGGGCACTTCCTTGCGCTCATCGAGAGGGCCGACCCGCAGCTGCGCGGGGTCGAGCAGCTCGTCTGGCTAGACCGACTCCAGGCCGACAACGACAACCTGCGCGCGGCGCTCGGCTGGTCGATCGAACGCGGCCACGCCGACGTCGCCGTCCGGCTTGCGGCGGCCTCCTGGTGGTACTGGTATCTCCGCAGCCATCTGAGCGAGGGGCGAGACTGGCTCCGGCAAGTGCTGGAGCTTCCCGGAGCTTCGGAGCGCAGTGCCACCCGAGCGACGGCGCTCATGGCCGCCGGGGTCCTGGCCCGGCATCAGTCCGACTTCGCTTCGTCGTGCCGGTGGCTAGAGCAGAGCGAGGCGCTCTGGCGCGAGCTCGACGACCGTCGGGGGCTGGCCCACGCCCTGTCGCATCTGGGGCATGCCCGGTGGTCACGCGGGGAACGCGCCGAAGGCGCCGCTCTCCAAAGTACTGCCCTGGCGCTGTTCCGCGCGGTCGGCGACGACTGGGCGCTGGGCATGCCGCTCGGCTTCCTGGCTCGAATCGCACTGGAGCGCGGAGATCGCGCCTGGGCGCGAACGGCGCTCGAAGAGTGCGTAGGCGCATACCGAGCGCTTGGGGACTCGTGGGGGCTCGCGCAGTCGCTCAGCGACCTCGGCGACGTGGCGCGCAACCAGGGGGACTACGAACGCGCGGGGTCGTACTATGAAGAGAGCCTCGGGCTCTTTCGGCAGATCGACGCCAAGATCGGCGTCGCCAGCCTGGTGCACAACCTGGGATACGTCGCACACAGTTGCGGCGACGAGGCAGGTGCGGCAGCCTTGTTCAGCGAGAGCCTCCACCTCGCTCGCGAGCTCGGCGACGCCCGCGGCGTCACCGAGAGCCTCGTAGGTTTGGCCGGGGTCGCGGCCGCAGAGCCAAATCCGCTGCGGGCGGCCCGACTGTTCGGCGCAGCGGAGGCGCTACTGATCACCGTCGGCGCCACGATCTGGCCGTCGAACCGAGCCGACTTCGACCGGGACCTGGCGACGGCCCGTGGGCAGGTGGACGACGCCGCTTTCGATACGGCGTGGGCGGAAGGGCGAGCACTGACGGCTGAGCAGTCCGTCGCCTATGCGCTGGAGGTCGCCGACCGTGACGGCCCCGCGACCGTCGCGCCGGCACCCACGGTCTACGCGCAGTCGCTGCCGGCCCTAAGCCCTCGCGAGCAGGAGGTCGCCGCGCTGGTGGCGCGGGGGCTCACCAATCGCCAGATCGCGGCGGAGCTAGTGATCGCCGAGGGGACGGCGGACGCGCACGTCAGCAACATCCTCGCCAAGCTCGGGTTCGCCACGCGCGCGCAGGTCGCGGCCTGGGTCGTAGCGCGGGGGAAGCTCGCGGCTCGCCGGGATTGACGGTCGACCTCGGGCGCGCCCGGCCGTTGGCGCCGTGCCGGGCCCTGCCCCCAACCCGATGGCTCCCGGCCGATGCCACCCCCTACCGAGGGCTAGGTCTTCCTACGGATCGAGCTGACCCCACCACGCCGTGCCGTTTAGGTACTCGAATAGGCCTTCCTCCCTATGTCACGGCCTCCATCCGTCCGTAGAGTGGGATCGGACTCGCGGTGCGGGAGGGGGACATGGACATCACCATTCGACCACTGGAGCGGGGAGACCTCGACGAGGCAGATCGCATCATGCGCCTGGCATTCGGGACGTTCGTCGGCCTTCCCGATCCGGCCACGTTCATGGGAGATGCGGGCTACGTGCGGACGCGCTGGCTGGCCGATCCGGCCGCCGCCTTCGCCTCCGACGTTGATGGCGAGCTGGCGGGCAGCAACTTCGTCGCGACCTGGGGCAGCGTCGGGTTCTTCGGGCCCCTGACGGTGCGGCCGGATCTCTGGGACCGTGGGGTCGGCAAGCGGCTGCTCGAGCCCGCGCTGGACCTGCTCGAGACGCGGAGGACGCGGCACACCGGGCTCTTCACCTTCGCGCACAGCCCCAAGCACCTCGGCCTCTACCACCGGTTCGGCTTCGCGCCTCGGTTCCTCACGGCCATCATGTCGAAGCCGGTCGCTCCCGGTCCGCGTGCCATCCGCTGGTCGAAATATTCGGACGTGCCGGAGCCCGAGCGAGCGAACTGCCTGGACGCGTGCCGCGAGCTGACGGACCGCATCTATCCGGGGTTGGATCTCCGGCAGGAGATTGGCGCGGTGGACGCCCTGCGGCTCGGCGATACCGTGCTGCTCTGGGACGGCTCGACCGTGGCCCGCTTGGCGATCTGCCACCACGGCGCCGGCACGGAAGCCGGCAGCGGGGTCTGCTACGTGAAGTTCGCCGCTGTCCGACCGGGAGCCGGCGCCGCGGAATCGTTCGACGGCTTGATCGACGCCTCCGAGTCCTTCGCCGCGGCTCGAGAGCTCGCGCAGCTCGTGGCCGGCGTCAACACCGGCTGCCACGAAGCGTACGGCCGGATGCTGGCGCGCGGCTTCCGCACCGACTTAGTCGGCGTCGCGATGCAGCGGCACAACGACCCCGGCTACCACCGCCCGGGCATCTTCATCCTCGACGATTGGCGGTAGTTTCCCGTCACGGCCGAATTCGCCAGCATGATTCCCCTAACGGCGCCGGTCCCAGGGCGTCCGATAGGGACGGAGAGCTCACGGGCTGACTTGCCGGACCGCGCGGGAGTGCCGCCTCCCATCGGCGCACGAGCCACCGGGCCCGCTTCGGCGAGCCTCCGATATTCGGGACCGGCGGGACTCCAGCGTGCTTGCGGGAAGTGCGGAAAGGGCCTCCTCTCAGCCCGCGTCACTCGTCAGCTCAGGCTTGGCGGGGCACGAGTGGCTCCGGACCGACGCCACCGATCAGGCCCGAGCGTCGAGCTGGGCGACGAGGCGCTTCGGGGCCACCTGCCGGTAGGCGTCCGTTATCAGCTCGGCGATCTCGTCCCAGTCGACCGGCACGTCGAGCCGGACGCCCAGCCAGCCGCGCCCACCGACATACGGCGGCACGAAGAACCGCCTCGGGTCGGCCCTGACGAGTGTCTCCTGCGCACCGGGCGGGGCGGCGCACCAGAATGCCAGCCGGTCATCGTGATGGTGGTCAGCGTACGTGACGAATGTCCGCTTGCCGCGCACGAACCAGGTCGGCTCGCCGTGGCTGAGGCGCTCGGTCACCTCCGGCAGCCGAAGGCAGATACTCCGGAGCATCTCCAGCAGATCCTCGGTCATGTGGTCATCCCGATCGCTACCGCTCGCGGTCCTGCTCCCGTTCGCGATCCTCGGCCAGGTCGAGCGCCAGGACGCTGGCCAGGATGAGCAGGTCGTCCTCACCCGGGGCAATGTCCACGCTGTAGGCGTCGCGGATGGTCAGCCAGTGCTTGGACACGGTCGCCACGGTCGTGCCACCGCGCCGGATCGTGAAGTCGTGATCGAGCAGGCTACCGGTCATCTCCAGATCGTCGGGACCCGGCACGTCGATGGTGAACTTGTCGCGAAACGGGGTGAAGAAGTGCTTCCGCAGCTCGGCGACCTCGCGGCCGGCGACCGCGATCTCGTAGGTCGGGCGGAGGGCGATCAGTTTGCGGTGTACCTGGGCGACCTCCTGACCGGATAGGTCGCGGATGACGAGCCGGTCGCGCAAGGTGAGGATCTTGCCGTCGACGTGCAGGACGGGCCGACCGGATTCGTCGGTGATGTCGGAGTCCTCGCCCAACCGAAAAAACTTCTCCTTGATGACGTAGCGCACGTGATTGACCTCCTGCCCGGTTCGTGCTGCGCGGCTAGGGCCAGCCGTTTCGGCGTCTTCGACAGAGCATAGGATACGCCTGCCCATGAGCCGGGCTGCTCCTCAGTCGGTGTAGCACGTCGTGGCGAGGCGGGTGTGGGGCCGCCCCTGCGTCGAGGGGCCTCGACGACGGTGCTCATGTGGCGCGGCAAGTGTCGGCGGCCGGCCTATAATCGGGCGGCCCGTTGCGCCATCGCCGCGGGTGGCCGAGGGAGGTGGGAGCCATGACGTCGCTGCGGATCGGGGCGCTCGAGGTCGCGGTCGTCTCGGACGGGCTGCTGACGCTCGATCCAAACCGGATGTTCGGGCCGACTCAACCGGCCGAGTGGCGCGAGCACGTCCACCTCGATGACCACGGCAAGATCCCGTTCTCGGTGAACTGCCTGCTGGTGCGAAGCGGCGAGCGGACGGTCCTCCTCGACACCGGCGTCGGCCGCCACGACCCGGCCTGGGCGCGCGAGCGGTACGGCGAAGGCTGCGGTCGACTCGTCGAGAACCTGGCCGCGCTCGGAATACGCCCCGAGCAGATCGACACGGTTGTCGTCAGCCATGCCCACGGCGACCATATCGGCGGCGCGACGCGGCCGGCCGGTGATGGGGTGGTGCCGACCTTCCCGCGCGCAAGCTACTGGCTCTGGCGCGGCGAGTGGGAGCATTGGACGCGGTCAGAGGTCATGGCGCAGACGCCGTACGTCGCCTGGATGCTGCCGCCGCTCGCCGAGCACGGCCGGCTGGAGCTGGTCGATGACGAGGTCGAGGTGGCCCCGGGCGTCCGGCTGATCGCGGCACCGGGCCATACCCCCGGCCACGTCTGCGTAGCGCTGACGTCCGGCAGCGAGATGGCGATCTACACCGGCGACTTGCTCCACCACCCGAGCCAGTTCGCCCACCCGGAGTGGTCGCCCGCCTTCGACCTGCTGCCGGAGCTGTCGGCCGAGTCACGGCGCCGAATCCTCGAGCGGGCCAGGTGCGACGGGAGCCTGCTCCTCACCGCCCACCTGCCGACGCCGGGCATCGCGCGCCTGCCGGCCACGGGCGGCTGGGAGTCGGTCGCATGACGGCGGGGCGCGCTCCGGTCGGCGAGATGACGGCACCCGACGGCGCCAGCCGCTCGCGGCGCGCGCGGCGCCGACCGGCGCCGGACAGCCACCCGATCGTGGCGGACCGGAGCCGCCTCGGCGCCGTCTGCATCGACATGGGCAGCGTCGTCGTCGACGAGCGGTCCACCTGGGGCCTCTGGCAGTCGCTGACCGTCCGCGATCTCAAGGCCAACGGGACCCGTGTCGAGCGCCGCCAGCTCCTCCAGGCGCTCCGCTCGGCGATGCTCGCCCGCGCGCCGCGCGTCAGCCAGCAGGCGCTGGTCGAGCTGGGCGCCGACCCGGCCCGCGCCCAGGCCGTCTGGTCACAGGTCACGAACCGCGACCGTCCGCTCAAGTACGCAGCCGCGGCGCTCGAACGGCTGGCGGCCCGCTACCCGCTGGTGATGGTCGCCAACCAGGGCCTCCACGCGCGCGGGCTGCTCGAAGCGGCCGGCCTCGACCGCTACTTCACCCGCTTGCTCCTCTCCGACGAGCTGGGAATTGCCAAGCCGGACGAGCGGATCTTTCACCTGGCGCTCGAAGCCCTCGGGATCGAGCCGGAGCGGGTGGCGATGCTCGGCGACCGCCTCGACCTCGACATCGAGCCGTCGCGGCGGCTCGGGATGCTGGCAATCCGCATTCGGCGCGGGCCGTTCGCCTGCCAGGAGCCGCACCACGACGACGAACGGCCGCACCTGACCTTCAACAGTCTGCCGAACGCGGCCCGCTGGCTCGCCCCGTAGGTCAGCGGTCGTTCGTCGCGCCGCGAGACCAGCGGCAGCTCGATCCAGCGCACTTCATGCCTTCGGCTTGGACCGGTTGCGCAGCAAGACGGCTTGCTCGTAGCCCCAGATGGCGGCGTGGATCAGCGCGTTGAACGGGGCCGGGCGGGTCGGGGCGTAGTACTTGTCGTAGAAGACGTGCATCGCGTGGTAAAAGGCACGGATCGAGCTGGCCGGGCGCTGGCGACTGCTCTGCCCCTTGTAGTGGATGACGACCACGCTCGGGTGGTAGCGCACCCTCCAGCCGGCCGCCTTGATCCGGTACGCCCAGTCGAGGTCCTCGCCATACATCCGGAACGTCTCGTCGAACATCCCGACCCGCTCGATCACCTCGCGGCGGACCAGCATGAACGCGCCGCAGACCGAGTCGACATCGAGCGGCGTGTCCGGGTCGACGTCGAGCAGGTTGTAGCGGGCGACGCGCGGGTGGTTCGGGAACAGCTTCGCCAGGCCGGACAGGCGGAAGAACGCCACCTCCGGCGACGGGAACGAGCGGCGGCAGGCGCGGTCGAGGCTGCCGTTGGCGCGGACCAGCTTCGGCCCGAGCGCACCGATGTCCGGGTGGCGGTCCATCTCGGCGAGGCAGGCAAGGATCGCCCCCGGTGGCAGCTTCGTGTCCGGGTTCAGGACGAGGACGTGGCGGCCGCGCGCCTCGCGGATCGCCTGATTATTCGCGGCGGCGTAGCCCCGGTTCTGCTCGTTGCGGACCAGTCGGACGGAGGGGAACTCTTCCGCGACCATCTCGGCCGAGCCATCTTGCGAAGCGTTGTCGACGACCCAGACCTCACCGCGCAGCTCGTGCAGGTCCGGCTCGAGCGAGCGCAGGCAGTCGCGGAGCAGGCCACGGACGTTGTAGTTGACGATGACGACCGACAGGTCGAGCAGCTCGGGCGCGTCTTCGGGGCGGGCCGCCTCGGCGGGGCCGGTCAGAACCACAGGATCCTCCAGTAGCCGTCGAGCCGCTCGCGCAGCAGGGCGCCGTCGATCCGACCCCGGGCGTACGCCCGCAGGCTGCGCGCGAGCCGGTAGGCAATGCCGGCCCAGACGATCGCCTTCAAGATCGCGTAGCCGGCCAGGCCGCGATACGCGCGATAGAACCTGGCCTGGCTGCGGTGGAACTCCACCGACATCTTCTCCTTGTGGGCCGACGTCGTCCCGGCGCCGACGTGGCGCACGCGAGCATCCGGGGTGTAGAGGTTCAGCCAGCCGGCCCTCCGCATCCGCGCACAGAGGTCGGTCTCCTCGAAGTACATGAAGTAGCGCGGATCGAACATCCCGACCTGCTCGAGCGCCTCGCGGCGGACCAGCAGGCAGGCGCCGAGCAGGTGCTCGGCGGCGAACGGCCGCGCGTAGCGACACGGCGGGTAGCGGCCGTTCAGGCGGCTGTCGAGCGGGACGACGTTGTCGAAGAAGCCAAACAGGGCCTGCTTCCAGTCGGGGAAGCGGAACGCCGAGTGCTGGTGCCGCCCGTCCGGGTACTCCAGCCACGCCCCGACGAGGCCGGCGCGCGGGTTGGCGTCCGCGAAGGTGACGAGGTTACGGAGCGCGTCCGGCGCCGGCTCGGTGTCGGGGTTCAGCAGCAGGATGTAGCGGCCGCGCGCCACGGCGAATGCCTGGTTGTTGGCCCGCCCGAACCCGACGTTGTCCCGGTTCGCGATCAGCCGCGCCTCCGGGAACCGCCCGGCGACCAGCGCGGGCGAGCCATCAACAGACGCGTTGTCGACGACGATCAGCTCTGCGGCGAGGCCGTCGATCGCGGCGCGGCTGGCCGCCAGGCAGCGGGCGAGGGCCTCGCGCCCGTTGTAGCTGACGACGACGATGGAGAGGTCGGGACGATCGGCACTCACGGCGCCACCATGATCGTGCGAAGGTAGCGGATCGGGACGCGCCGGCGGGACTGGACCGCGCGCCGCTGGTCGAGTAGGCGGGGCAGCTCGCGGAGGCCGTCCCACTGGCCGCGCAGGGT